>CAZAZB010000001.1:0-31805 GCA_964489485.1 uncultured Pseudomonadales bacterium
GAAGCGTTCGGACTGGTTCTGTTGAAGTCACCCGAGGTACTGCGCATTGTTGAAGGGTTGGGTTACTCGGGCGCGAACATTCAGGTCATCGACGCACAAAGGAGAGTTCGTGCGGAAGTTGGCAGCTATCGATCCAATACCATCCAGCCAGAGGCTGATCCGGAGTCAAGCTGGTCTGACCGGTGGTTCAGTCTCACCAGCATGATTCTGGATCCATTATACAATGTCATTGATGTCGGCTTTCGTGAGGACAATGCAACGCTTGAAGACAAGGTCATCACCGATTCGCTTGCAGGCATTCCCAGCTACCAGCGAATTTATACCGAAGAAGAGGGAGAGATGATTCTCGCGGCCCACCCGATCATCGATCAAAATGAGGTGATCGGCACCGTTGTCTTAAAACAGAATACCAAAAGAATCCTGCAACTCCGGCGGGATGCCCTACAGCGTATCATCAACTTCTCGGTCACATCTCTTTTTATATTTGTCGTGCTCATTCTGGTTTTCTCCGTGAGGTTAGCCGGCAGAATACGCCGGTTAGGGCTCGAGACAACCGAGGCGATTGACATCTATGGTCGATTACAAACCAACCAGATAAAGGCTGAAACAAAATCAGGTGATGAGATAGGCGACCTTGCCAGAAGTATCTCTGGTATGTTGTCGAGACTACATCAACACAACCAGTTCCTTGAAAATATGCCCAGGACACTACGACACGAGATCAACAACCCGCTAAACACGCTCTCCACCTCTCTGCAAAACCTCGAGAACGAAACGTCTGATGAAGCAAAAAAACGATATTTGGAAAGCGCCAAACGAGGCGTTATTCGCATTGGCATGATCGTCCAGAACCTGGCAGATGCAGCCAGCCTCGAAGATGCGCTGGAGGCAGAAGAGTTCGAAGTGGTTAATCTCTATGATCTTGTCCAGAATTATCTAGCAAACTGTCGAACGGTTCATCCAAATCGAAACTTCGAATACCGCGGCACTCAACATCCTGTTCGCAGCAATGTATCCGATTTTAGGATTGAACAACTACTGGACAAATTGATCGATAACGCAGTCGACTTTTCAAAACCTGGCACCACCATTACAGTCGGACTTACGACCGATGAGAACAATCTCACCTTGTTTGTCACAAACCAGGGTTCCAGTATTTCGCCGGACATGGTGGACAATGTATTCGACTCCATGGTTTCAGTACGAGAAACCAATCCAGACAATCGGCTACACTTTGGCATGGGGCTTTATGTCGTCCGGGTTATCGCAGAGCAACACGGTGGAAGTGTTAGTGCTGCGAACCTTCTAAACGGAAATGGCGTCACAATTAGAGTCAAGCTCCCACTCTTCAAATCAATTCCGAATCGATCTTTTGCGGCGTCTTAACAATTACAATAACTGTTTTGTTGCATCGACTCCAAATTCTAGCGCGCAAAAAAAAGTCCTAACATCTTTCGGGGGAGGGAATCTGTTAGGACCTGGCGCACTAGTTGGAGCCAATACGTAGAAGTAATCTTAGACCGTGAATATGAAGATACTATGGAAGGTTGATGGAAATAACACTCCACGAATTTCAGATCTTACTATCTATCGACCCATGCACCGGCAGAAATCAGTTAACGACAATATTCGTCTGAGCCGGTGCCATGGCGGATGTGAGGTTTCCTTCTAGTCGCCATTCGGCGTTCTTGACCGCAGTCATCAGCAATTGGGACATCGTAATATTGATGTCCTGATTCAATACTATGGTAATACCTTGCCCTTCCTTCGGCTGTACGCTTAATTGCATTGTGCCATCGTCTCTCAGGTTGTAACTTAATTTAAACGCCAGCTTGATGTCCTGACCCAATGGATACTCATTGTCTTTCTCACTAAACTGTTGATCAAAACTCGCGTCACCTATGGCCTTTTCTTCTTTAAAGTGCTGAAGAGCCGCTTTTGCCTGGGGCGTTGCCTGTAAAGAAATGTCCGGATCAACCTGCTTATGATCGCTCAAAACACCTAATAGAAGAATCGTATAACGCCTGGTAAGCCAGAACCTGAATTCCTTTTTGTCTGTGGAATTCACGCGGAAGAGAATTCGATCCTCTTCTGCCACATAGACCATCTGTAGTTGGCTGATTGCACCTGTCATGGTGAGAGTATAAACAACACCGGTTGTTTTCTTAAAGTGCCCTTACCTATTTCGGGCGGCGGAGGCTAATATTCAGCCAGATCAACATCAAAATATTTTGATATAGCTTGTAAATTGCATTGCCATCAGTAGTATATCGATTTTTATTGATATAGATCCTCCGTGCCCACCTACTCAACTTCACGGCTCAACTTTCAGGTTCAAGATTCGAGCTTCATCAGAATCGTTGAGTCCGACGAACTTTTAGCTTTTTGCAAAGCGACCGCTGACGCGTTGCGCCTGGATATTATCAGGGTATTGAGAGGCGAGTCGTTCAGCGTGATGGAGCTTTGCCGCATATTTGGCACAACTCAACCGAGCATGAGCCACCATTTAAAGATACTCGCCGGTGCGGGTCTTTTACAAACACGAAGAGAAGGGAATACCATTTTCTACCGCCGCGCACTCATCGCATCAGACGGTCCCATCAGCGACCTGATGGCAAGGTTGTTTGAATCCATTGACCGCATGGCGCTGCCCTTAGCGGTTACAGATAGCTGCAAGCAGGTGCACAACGCCCGGGCGCAGCACTCAAAAGAATTCTTTGAAAAGAATGCTGACAAGCTCAAGGACAATCAGAATCTTATTGCAGAATTTTCACACTATTCATCCTGCATAATTGAGTTTCTTTCAAATGAGCAGTTCGCCGATAATTGCCAGGTCATCGAGGTTGGACCCGGTGAAAGCGACCTCATTGAAATTCTTGCCGAACACTTCAAGACCGTCACAGCTGTTGATAATTCGCCGGAAATGCTCGAGCGGACCAGAGAGAAAGTTGCGTCCGCAGGGCATACTAATGTTGACTATTTCCTGGGAGAATTATCGAACCTCCCCGGTTCTCTTCACTCAGATCTAATCGTGTTGAATATGGTATTGCACCACTTGCCTTCACCTGCAGAAATATTTCCTGCTGTGATAGAGCACCTTGCTCCAAACGGCGTATTGCTGATCGCCGACCTGTGTTCTCACGATCAAGATTGGACAAGACAAACCTGTGGCGATGTCTGGTTAGGCTTTGAGCCCGATGATATCGATATGTGGGCGGTCTCCGCAGGATTGGAGAAAAAGCAGAGTGTCTATCTTGGATTGCGCAACGGGTTCCAGATACAGGTAGGTCTATTTCGAAAACCGAACCCACTGAAAGTCGCTTGATGAGCTTTGCGTGATTTTATAAAAAACGAGCCGCTGAAGGCTCTTTAATACGAGCCGCTGAAGGCTCTTTAATACGGGCCGCTGAAGGCTCACTATTACGAGCCGCTGAAGGCTCACTATTACGAGCCGCTGAAGGCTCTTACGAGCTGCGGCTCCAGGAGAAGTAAACCATGAGTAATAACGACTATAAGGTCGCGGACATCAGTCTGGCGAAGTTCGGACGAAGCGAGATTGAGTTGGCGGAAGCCGAGATGCCTGCACTAATGGCACTGCGTAAAAAATACAAGGCAGACCAGCCGCTGGCAACCGCAAAAATCATGGGGTGTATTCACATGACCATTCAAACGGCTGTTCTGATCGAGACACTGGTGGAACTTGGCGCCGAAGTCAGATGGTCCTCCTGTAACATCTTCTCAACGCAGGATCACGCGGCTGCGGCAATGGCTGAGAGCGGTATCCCGGTCTACGCCTGGAAGGGTGAAACTGATGAGGAGTTTCTATGGTGCATCGAACAAACAATTCTCAGCGATGGCAAGCCCTGGGATGCCAACATCATCCTCGATGATGGCGGTGACCTGACTGAGATGGTTCATAGTAAATACCCTGAAATGCTCAATACTATCCACGGCATCACCGAGGAGACAACAACAGGTGTTCATCGCTTGTTCGAAATGATGGCAGCCGGGGAACTTAAAGTACCCGCGATCAATGTGAACGATGCCGTCACAAAATCCAAAAACGATAACAAATACGGCTGTCGTCATAGCCTGAATGATGCCATCAAACGTGGCACAGATATGTTGATGGCTGGCAAGCGTGCGCTGGTCATTGGCTATGGTGATGTGGGCAAAGGTTCAGCGCAAAGTCTTCGACAGGAAGGCATGATCGTCAGAATCGTCGAGATTGATCCTATCTGCGCCATGCAGGCATGTATGGACGGCTTCGAAGTTGTCTCTCCGTACAATAACGGGGTGAATACCGGCAAACTCGACGATATTGATACCAGGCTGATGAGTGCCACGGACCTGATTGTCACTTGTACGGGCAACGTCAATGTTTGTGATGAAAACCTCCTTCGCACCATCGCCTCAAATGCAATCGTCTGCAATATCGGTCACTTCGATACTGAAATTGACACCGCATTCATGCGCGAGAACTGGAGATGGGAAGAAGTAAAACCCCAGGTGCACAAGATCTATCGCAGTGATGATCCGAAAGACTATGTCATTCTTCTCTCGGAAGGCCGCCTGGTAAACCTTGGCAATGCAACAGGTCATCCGTCTCGTATTATGGACGGCTCCTTTGCCAATCAGGTACTGGCACAGATGTATCTGTTCGAGCAGAAGTGGGCAGATCACGATCCAAGCCAACGGGCACCGATTACAGTAGAGGTACTTCCCAAGGCACTTGATGAGGAGGTCGCCGGATACATGGTTGAGGGTTTCGGGGGTGTCATTACCCAGCTAACTTCCACTCAGGCGGACTACATCAATGTACCCACAGAAGGTCCTTTTAAATCGGAAACCTACAAATATTAGGCGGTAACAGAACTGATGGAAGTGACTCCCTGAAATACGGACATGGTATATTCAGCGGAGTCGCCTCTTGATGTGAACAAGTGATGAAACAAGAACTCAAAGATCTGCTCAACCTGCTTGATCTGGAGCAAATTGAAGTCAATATGTTTCGCGGTGTTAGCCCGGACGAGGGCTGGCAAAGAGTTTATGGCGGGCAGGTTCTCGGGCAGGCACTCGTCGCAGCATCGCGCACTGTAGAGGATGAAACAAGGACGGCACATTCGCTGCACGGATACTTTCTGCGTCCCGGCGATACCACCATTCCCATTCTCTACAACGTAGACCGCATCCGGGACGGTCGGAGCTTCACCACGCGACGTGTGATGGCCATTCAAAAAGGCCGCCCCATCTTCAGCATGTCCGTCTCTTTTCAGGTGGCAGAAACCGGACTTGAGCATCAATCCAATATGCCTGAAGTACCAGGGCCGGACGACTGTCCGAGCGAAAGGGAACTGCATGAGAAGTTTGCGAAAGATATTCCGGAAAAGTTTCAGGGCAGGGTCGAGCGACCCCGCCCGATTGAAATGCGATTTGTCGAACCCTGGAATGAATACAATCCTGAACCCATGGCGCCAGAACAACATGTCTGGATGAAGGCAGTTGATACCATGCCGGAGGACATTCGGCTTCATCAATGCCTACTCGCTTATGCATCGGACATGACGCTGATCGATACCAGCTACAGGCCGCATGCCATTGGCTGGGGAAACGATAAGTTTCAGGTGGCGAGCCTCGATCATGCCATGTGGTTCCACAAACCTATTAAGATGGATGAATGGTTATTGTACTATCAGGACAGCCCCTTCTCTGGAAGCGCCAGAGGTTTTAGTCGCGGCACAATATTCAACGCCACAGGAGATCTGGTAGCATCCGTGGCACAGGAAGGACTCATCAGGTTGCACCCATGAATTCGATTAATTACATGCAGCGCACCCGTGACCTCTATCGGGCACAGGGTTTTAAGAAAGACTATGTCTGGGCACACTTCACAGATACCCCATTTATACAGATCAAGAAGCCTCTGGCTGAATGTAAGGTCGCAGTGGTCACAACCGCAGTTGTAGATCCTGCGGTGCCGAAGCCTGTGCGAAAAGCGGCGAGTTACCTTTATTGTGACCTTCCAGATCAGCTAGATACAAACGACCTTGCATGGGACAAGGTGACAACCCACACCAACGACCGGCAGAGCTACTTCCCTTTTGAAGTCCTCAATAAATTGGTCCGCGAAGGCAAGATTAAATCTCTTGCCCCAAGATTTCACTTTGTGCCAACCGAGTATAGTCAACGCAACACCCTGACATCTGACGCACCGACAATTCTTAGCGCCTGTCAGGAAGATGGCGTCGACATTGCCTTACTTGTTCCCTTGTGACCCGTCTGCCATCAGACCGTGAGTCTGACTGCAAGAACACTGGAAGACGGGGGGATCGCAACCGTTGTGATTGGCTCCGCTCTCGATATTGCCGAACATTGTGGTACCCCGCGTTTTTTGTTCAACGACCTGCCATTGGGAAACCCCCTGGGGAAGCCCGGGGACAGGGAGATGCAGGAAAAATCTATTCTGCTGGCACTGGACATGATTGTCTCTGCAAGGGCCCCAGGGGCCGTTGTTCACTCAGATTTCCGCTTTTCCGACGATGACAGCTGGAAAGAAAACTACGCCCGGATCGACGAGTCCAATCGGGCTGAACTTTTAAGGTTGGGCGACCTGAACAGAAAACGCCGCGCCGACAATCAAGCCAAAGGGCTTAGCCGTAAACAGTAGTCACAAGCTCTGGCCTTAATTTTGGGCAAGACCAGGCCAGACATTACCTTCCCTTTTCGGACAGCATTTTCAGACTGTGTTTTTGGACGTCCAGAGCCGTTTTTGGACATCCAGCGCCGCTGGCGATACTAAGCGCACTATCCCAGGCTGGCCAGTCGTTGGTTTCAAGGCATCAATAGACCTTATTCTGGCGTATACCGGACTTTGATAGACTGACCTTAACTGTACAATAGACCTGTGGCTTCACATAATGTCGCCCTCATCTAGAACATCTACATGCTTCAGATTTACTAGTACCAATCCAAGCAGGGACCACGCGTGACCATCAAGAACGAAGATCGACTCAGCAGCGTTGAAGTCATTCAGCAGAACTTTGGACAGCTGAACTATATATGTAACCTTCAGATTGCCACTGCTGTTTTTCTCGCCTACCACCTGGAGAAACCCATTTTGATCGAGGGCCCTCCTGGTGTCGGTAAAACAGAACTCGCCAAAACTGCCGCAGAGATGCTGGATCTCCCGTGTATCAGGCTCCAGTGTTACGAAGGTCTTGATGAATCAAAGGCGATATATGAGTGGAAATATGGCAAACAATTGCTTTACACCCAGGTTCTAAAAGAAACGCTTGGCGAGATTCTGGAAGGCGCAACCGGACTGGCAGAATCTGTTGAAAAGCTGCACAGTTTTGGTGACATATTCTTCTCTGAAGAATTTTTGGAGCCCAGAGCGCTGTTGAAGGCACTAAAAGCAGAAGAAAGCTGTGTTCTGTTGATCGACGAGGTGGATAAATCAGATCATGAATTCGAGTCCCTGTTACTTGAAATGCTCTCGGACTATCAGCTGTCAATTCCCGAAATAGGGACGATCAAGGCGCATCCGGATAGAAAACCACTGGTCTTCCTGACCAGCAATAACACTCGCGAGATAAGCGACGCCCTCAAACGCCGGTGCCTGCATCTGTACATTCCATTTCCTGACGCTGATCTGGAAAGCCGGATTGTGCATGCCAGGGTGCCAGAAATTCCGGACAGGTTGAGAAATCAGCTCGTCGCTTTCATTCAGGAGCTACGAGAAATGGACCTCAAAAAAGTACCCGCCATCAGCGAGACAATAGACTGGGCTCGAACGCTGATCCTGCTACACAGTGAATCCCTCGATGCAGACCTTGTTCGACAAACACTGAACGTTATTTTGAAATTTCAGGAAGACATCGAAACCGTTGAAGCAGAAATTCAGAATGTAACGAACAAGGCGATCAAAGAAAGCTAATCTCATGGACAGAACACTGGTCGATTTCGTTAAGGTCCTGCGCACTGCAGAGATCAAGGTGTCGCCTGCAGAGACGCTTGATGCAATGCAGGCAATCGACCTTGTGGGATATGAAGATCGCCAGTTTCTCAAAAACTCACTCTCTATGGTTCTCGCCAAGAATCCAGAAGAAAAAGAAGCCTTCGATTCCTGTTTTGATCACTTTTTTACTTTCCAGAAAATATCGAGCAGCCAGCCCGATTCGGGTGAATCGTCAAGTCAAAGTGATGATGGGGAATTCGATGAGGGCGAAAGTGCCGATGGCAATCGACCTGGCGGTGGTAAGGGCAGTGGACAGGGATCAGGACAGGGCGGCGGCGAGGCGTCAGAAGAAGATCATTCGCTAGCGCCGGAGTCAAAACTTGGCAAACTGCTACTGTCTGGCAATAGAACCGAGCTTACGGTCGCCCTGGCAGAAGCTGGACGTGAGGTTGAAGTGAACCAAATCGTGGTCTTCACCCAGAAAGGTCTGTATACCAGAAAGATCATGGATGCCATGGGCCTTAAGGAGCTGCAGGAAGAAATTTCTGAACTGCAAGCCCAGGGTGGACGCCCACAAAACACCCTTTCAGCAAAACTCAAACGCGCACGCGATCAGTTAAGGGAACAGGTTCGCGACTACGTTGAAAAGCAATTTTTCTTGCATGCAGACGAATCGGGTAAACAGCTACGCGAAGAATTGTTAAAAAAAGTAAAGCTGTCCAACCTGGAAAAACGTAATTTCAAGGATGTTCAGGAAGTCGTATTCAAGATGGCTAAAAAGTTGATCGCCATTCATTCCAAGCGTCGTAAAACCTATAAGCGTGGTCAGTTGGACGTTCGCAAAACGCTCAGACACAATATGCAATATGATGGCATGTTCTTTGACTTGAAATGGAAGGCTTCGAAAGTTGACCGACCTAAAGTCATGTGTATTTGTGATGTTAGCGGGTCAGTAAGTAATTACTCACGATTCTTGTTGATGTTTCTCTACAGCCTGGCGGAGATTCTGCCAAAAGTTCGCTCTTTCGCATTCTCATCGGATCTGGGGGAAGTGACTCGCCTGTTCGAAAGCAGTAGTCTTGAGGATGCGATGGCGAAAACAATGCGTGATTATGGCAACGGGTCCACTGACTATGGGCGCATGCTGATGGACTTCAAACACCAGTGCATGAACGATGTTAATAACAAGACCACCATCATTATTCTTGGCGACGCCCGAAACAATTACGGCGACCCTAAATCAGAGATTCTGCGAGAAATGTATGACAAAGCCAAACGGGTCATCTGGCTCAATCCAGAACCAAAAATGAGCTGGACCGTGGGAGATGCGGAAATGAAAAAGTATGCACCTTGCTGCCACCAGACCGAGGTCTGTAACTCACTCATGCATCTTGAACGGGTTGTCTCAAACCTACTGCGTTTTGCAGCATAATAGTCATCTCAATCTATCGGAAACCCACAAAAACAGTACCAGTTTGCCCATCGAATTTTTTCACCCTGCTATTAAAGTATGATATGGTGCAATTCAATAAAATAAGGAGCTTGAGTTCCCGGGTAAGGTCTCTATCGAGACTGATCCAGTGACAATCGGATAACCTCTGATTAGCACCATGAATGCGCCGTTTTCAACTATGCGCCGCTGCAAATGTCGGAATAATCAAGCCATCGTTATATCCTAACGAGACAGCATGACAAAAGAATCCAATTCAGCACTCTTGCATAAAGAGCCGATCTTGCATAAAGAGCCGATCTTGCATAAAGAGCAACACGGCCGGAAATCCAATCAGTTGAATGATGAGCTGACCAGCCAGCAGATGCATGACCTGGCGACCCCGTTGGTTCGCTATCTTTCCAAGAAAGTGCGCAATGACGAGGACGCGAATGATCTTGCGCAAGAAGCCTTCCTGCGTATGCATAAATTCCGCCAATCCCGTCAATTAGACAACGCGCGTGCATTTCTCTATAAGACAGCGAATAATCTTGTCGTTGACCAGCTGAGACGGGCCAAAGTTCATGATAAATATTTGAGTTTTCAAATGCTTCCAGAACAATCAGACGAAGAAAATGACAAGTTTGCACCTTCAGCCGAACGTACTGTTCTTGCAGAACAGGAGCTCGACCAAATCTACAAGGTGGTCGATACGATGCCCGAAAAAGTACGTCGCGCATTTCTTATGCACCGCGGAAAAGACTTGAGCTACTCGGAAATCGCCTCGGAAATGGAAGTTTCGACCAGTATGGTTGAAAAGTACATTATTCAGGCGCTTAAGATCCTGCGCAAAGAGATGTCTTAATTTTCAAATCTTCTCGAACTTGCGCCAGCCTAAAATGTTGCACCCACATGGCAGAAACACAACAGGCATACCTTTCTTCAGCCATGGTCCTATCAAGCAGCTATTTTATCTAGCAGCACCTGCTTCAAATTTTCGTTTCAGTTCCCACATCTGTGGGAATGGGCGTAGTTCATCAAAATCCATCTCTTGCACCACGGACAAATCTTCCCAAAGCTGCATGGTTTCTATAAATGCCTGCTGATGTTCTCTGGCTTCGCGGAGCCAGGCAAAAAAAGTACCTCTTTCAGTATCCGTCACATTATTGGCCCGAAGCCGCACGAACCATTCGATGGCTCGATCCGACAATGCTTCAGATACAGGTAACTCTTTCATGAAATACTCCAGGATCAACTGACAACTACTAGGACGCTGAACCGATGAAGATGGTTGCTTCCACCTTGGCTACTTTGCCCTGGGGATCATTGTTGTCTCTACTGAGTCGCCAGGCGCTACAATAAAGTTCTATCGGGTGGTTAAAAAGCGCTATTCGTCCCGATACCCAATCTCATTGTCCATGCTTTAAGTGTTCCAGGATCAATTTTGCGCCGAGCACCATCATATAGAAGGTGAACTGACGTCTAGAACTCACATTTTCCCTTAAACACCTCTTGATGTGCCCCAGAAAGATGCAAAAACATCCCTGAACAAAGACCGGAGTAGCGTGAATTGTATTCACCAATTTGATCAAAATGGAGAGAATTAGTAATAATTTAGGCATTTGTTCATTTTTTTTCAGGTATTTTTACTTTTTTACTCATTTTTGTTGTGGGGTTGTGTGAGTTGTTCGTCTTATTAGTTACCAGCGATCCAATCGTTGAATGAAACTCTGCGTCTAGCAGAATTCAAAAAATAAAACATCCGAAGTGATGGGGGATAAAACATGTTAAAAAGAAAGCCATTATCCGTGGCTGTAGCGACTGCCTTAGGCGTCGTATCTGCATCAGGCATTTTCACCAATACCGCTTACGCGGCTGATGAAATCATGATGGAAGAAGTCGTAGTAACCGGTTCACGTATTAAGCGTGCCGACCTTAATGCTGTAAGTCCATACACAATTGTTACCGGGGAAGAATTTAGCCTTTCTGGCATCATTAATGTTGAACAAAAAATGGCAGAACTGCCTCAGACGCTACCCAGCTTTGGACCTAGTTCAAACAATCCGGGTGATGGTACTGCACGAGTCGACCTGCGCGGCCTGGGTAGTTCACGTACTTTGGTTCTGGTTAACGGCCGCCGTTATATTCCAGCAACACAGTCTGGCGTTGTCGACCTCAACACGATTCCGGGCACGCTTATTAAGCAAGTCGACGTCCTGACAGGTGGTGCATCTGCAGTATATGGCTCCGATGCATTGGCAGGTGTTGTGAACTTTCAACTAGTTGATGACTTCGAAGGTGTTGAATTCACCGGCTTGTACGACATCACGTCTGATGGCGATGCTGAAAAGTACAACATGGACATCACCCTGGGTGGTAACTTTGATGACGGACGGGGTAACGCTGTTATCTATGCTTCCTACTCAAAGCGTGAAGCACTCTTCCAGGGCGATCGAAAGTTCTCAAACCTGGCATTAACTGAAGATGAAGACGATGCTGGCAATCCTATTTTGGTCGGTGGTGGTTCTTCCGGTGTACCGGGGACACGTATTTTCGGCGGCGGCACTTTGCCCGATGGCTCGGACCTGGGTACTTTTGGTCCAAATGGCGAAGGACTAAACTGGATTGAGCCAACAAGCCGATTCAACTATGCACCTGACAACTTCCTTCAGTTGCCACAAGAACGGTACCTGGTCTCTGCAATGGGTCACTACGACATCGCCGAGAATGTACGTGCTTACACTGAAGTCACTTATTCTTATAACCTGGTCCCACAGGAATTGGCGCCTACGCCAGCTTTCACCACGGTGAACATCAATCCTGAATCGCCTTTCTTCGCCGCTGACGCTGCTGCAGCATTGCGAACACTCCGCACTGACCCAACTGATGCCACGGAAAATGTGGAAGCATTTATTGGTCGTCGAATGGTTGAAAATGGCTCACGTCAGTCTATCGATACAAGAAGCGCATTCCGCATTCTTGTTGGTCTGGACGGTGATTTTAATGATAAGTGGTCATTTGATACCTACTACAGTCTTGCCCACCTCGAAAATAGCAATGCGTTAAATAACGACGTATCCGCTTCCCGATTTGTCCAGGGCGTTCTGGTTACTGATGACGGTACTGCGTGTCAGGATCCTTCCGGTGGCTGTGTACCGATTAACATATTTGGTGCCGGTAATATCTCGCAGGCTGCGATCGACTATGTCAACATCAGCGCCACAAACCTCACCAATATTGAACAGGAAGTTATTCTTGCCAGCGTCTTCGGTGAAATAGCGACATTGCCAGCTGCTAGCGACCCAGTATCAGTTGTTTTGGGTTACGAGCATCGTGCAGACAATTCAAGCTTCAGACCTGATACCTTCCTGGCAACAGGTGATGTTCTTGGATTTAACTCTGGTAAAGCAACCAAAGGTCGATACAACGCGACTGAATTCTTCGGAGAAGTATCTGCACCCTTGGTACAGGGCCGTTCCGGTGCAGAAGATCTTACCCTCTGGGGCGCGATTCGAGTTTCGGATTACTCCAACATTGGTAGCGTGACATCTTGGGCAACAGCCATCAACTACTCACCCATCGAAAGCGTTAAGCTGCGAGCGGGTTATCAGGTAGCGGTACGGGCGCCTAATGTCGCTGAGTTGTTCCTTGGCCAGTCTAACGGCTTCCCAGGTGCAGACGACCCCTGTTCAGTTGACGGCTTCCAGACTGGTACTACAAATGCATTGCTATGTACCGCCACTGGCGTTGCAGCAGCAGATGTTGGTGTGTTCACTCAAGCTAACTCTCAGATCGAAGGTCGCTTCGGTGGTAACCCAGATCTGAAGGAAGAAACTTCGAACACTTACACCTTCGGTGTTATCTGGCAGCCAATGGCTGGCCTTGATATCAGTGCTGACTACTACAACATTGAAATCGAAGATGCGATTAGCGTACTCGGTGGCAGTGTCACCAATGTATTGGACTTGTGCTACAACGTGATTCAGGACGGTGCATCACCTTTTTGCCAGGCGATTACGCGTCGTACAGACGGCAACGTTGACTTCGTCAATGTACTCAACTCAAACATTGGCTTGATCGAAACTGATGGTATCGATGTCAATGTTAACTACAACACTGATCTTGACTTTGGTATTGGTGGTAACGGTTCTACACTGAGTCTTGCATTTACAAGTAACTTCCTTGGTAACTTTGATGTAACACCTGTTGCAGAACTTTCTGATCGAGTTGATGTGTGTGCAGGCCAGTTTGGTAATACCTGTGGCGCTCCACTGACAGACGTTACCTGGAACCTGCGTGCTACCTGGTACTCCGGTAACTGGACACTTTCTACTCTGGTTCGATACATTGGCGAAAGCGATGACGACCAGATCAAGAATGGTGGTGTTGACAAGGCTACCTTGCCAGCGGCTACTATTGATTCAGAGTACTATGTTGACCTGGCTGCGGTATACCAGTTCAATGAAGGGCTTAGCATCAATGTTGGTGTGAACAATATTTTTGATACCACACCCACCAGAGTTGGTGATTCTCAGGAACAGGCTAATACCTTCCCTTCTACTTATAGTCTTTTCGGACCTCGTTACTTTGTGGCCGCTTCCTATAAGTTCTAGAGATCGTCATTAGTGCTAGTGTTTTTGACACGATAGAAAACGGCGGGTTATCCCGCCGTTTTTTTTGGATGTATAATAAGTTATGCCTGCTAGCCAACAAATTCGCTTTCAACAATTGCTGCAACAGCTATTTACCTCAGTTCAAAATAGCGATCCACTCGCGCTCCAAAAAATCCTCACTCTCCTGGAAAAAAACCCGAAAGAACCCAACCTTCTGCACCTGGCAGGGCTTGCCTCTCTAAATACAGGGGATTATCAACGGGCCGTGGACTACTTAACACGCTCACTCGATAGCCATTCACAGCAGCCTGACGTACAAAATAATCTGGCAAATGCCTTTAAAGAACTGGGAGACCTGGAAAGTGCCGAGACTCAGTACAAATCCGCCATCACCCTTAATCCCCAATATCAGGAAGCGTGGAAAAACCTCGGCCTGCTACAAATTTCCATGGAGCTTCACGATGAGGCAGAAGACTCTTTACGACGGGCAATAAGTTTAAGCCCTCGAGATGTCGGCGCCCTGACCGCTTTAGGCAACATATACAAGGAACAAGAGGCGTTCGAAAAGGCTATTACCACTTACCAGCAAGCGCTTCAAATTGACCCGAATTATGTGAATGCCCTGCATAACATGGGCCTGGCCTACAAGCTTCTAGAGAAAGCTGACGAGGCAATCGCCTGCTACCAACGTGCTCAGGAAATTGCGCCCGGAGTCGCTGAAATCGACTTTAACTATGGCAATGCCCTTTATGAATCTGGTCAACACGAACAAGCCGAGCGCCTCTACCTAAGTGCCATTCGTAAGAACCCTCATTTTGAATTGGCTCACGAGACATTAAGTGAGTTCTATTGGCAGTCAGGGGAACCCGATAAGATTGAAAATAGCTACCGGGAAGCGATCAAATCGTCGCCAGGGCACACCGGGCTCCGGCTGTCTTTTATCAATATGTTAATCGCCGTTAACCGTCATAGTACGGCACAATCGATCGTCGAGGACTCACTCAAACAGGAGATCACGCCGGAACTCTTACACGCTCAGGGTAGACTGTTCGCTAACGAAATGGACTACGACAATGCCAGAAGTACCATGGAGAAAGCCCTTCAGAAGTCATTCTCTCTGGATATTGCGCAAGATCTCATCCGGCTCTACATACTCATTGGCAACTATCATCAGGCGCTCGATCTGCTGGTAAAGGCGCAGTTGTTGAAACCAGAAGATCAATTGAATTGGGCGCTCAAAGGACTGTGTTGGCGGTTACTTGAAGACGATCGTTACCACTGGCTGATAGACTATCAAGCCTATGTTCGAGGCTACACACTTCCCACGCCGCAAGGATATGCCAACCTTGCTGACTTTATGGAAGAATTGAAATCGGTGTTGTTAGGTATGCATACAACAGATCTTGAACCCTCACGACAGACATTGAAGCATGGCACACAGACGCCGGGCAGATTACTGCACAAGCCCCACCCTGTTATCCAATCGTACAAGGCTTCGCTCACAGAGGCAGTTCAGGAATACATTTCTACCTTCCCTCAGGATGACGCGCATCCGTTACTCAGAAGAAAGAGTGAAGACTTCAGTTTTTCCGGGTCATGGTCTGTGAAGCTCAAATCAAGTGGTTTCCATATTAATCACGTACACCCGGAAGGCTGGATCAGTTCTGCATGCTATATATCACTTCCGGAAACCATGTCTCTTGAGCACAGGTCCATTGAAAACAGGTCCGCAGAAGACGGAGACAGTGGTTGCATCAAATTTGGGGAGAGTCCGCTCGGTCTGGGCGAGAGAGAAGTTATCGAACGGGTCATCCGACCCGAACCTGGCTTGATGGCATTTTTCCCATCCTACACCTGGCACGGTACATTCGATTTTGAGTGTGATGAGGGCGACTATCGAATGACCGCCCCATTTGATGTTGTACCAGTCTAAATCGTACCGGTCTAAGCTGTACCGGTCTAAATCGTGCCAGTCTAAATCCCGTTATGGTAAAGCCGGGTCTACGCCCTTTCTTAACCAACCTGTGATGGCATAACGCGGTGCACCGGCAAAAGGTGCGACATATGCCACTGAATGCTGCTGCGGTACCTTCAATATGTTCAATGCATTAAATGTCGGCGAAAATGCTTCCTTGATGCCTCCATTGTGGTCCATGAACTGTAAGGCGCCACCCCAATTCGCATTCCAGTCGGGCGTTAAATTTAGAATATAGGCCGCGAGCCTATTCTTACCGGCAACATTGTCATCATGTGAGGTCAGAAAATGACCCGGTAGAAAACAGGTTGCCTGGGCGTCTGCAAATGCTATTTCCGGCATATCAAGCGCCTCGCGGAGATAGCCCAGAAAAACCTCGCTATTCAAAAACTCGAATATCTTATTCAAAAAACTGTCCGGCAATAATTTTTGATGGTAGATGTCATAGATGGGCACAGATCGGTAAAGATACTGAAAATCATTCGTTGCCTGGGTATGCACAATATTCAGGAAATCAGCTTTCTGTTCCTGATTCCACAAAGACTCCGATGCAGCGTCAATATCCACATGTTTCCCATTTTGATTAAAAACCAGATTCCATTTTTCTTGATGGCACAAGGTTTCGTAAATCTTATGTGCAGCATCAGGCGTCAGAAGATTGGGTATGTGGACCCGACCCTGTTCCTTAAATTTTGTCCGGTAGGGTTCTGGTTGGAGTTCGCTGGATAATTTCATTGATTTATTTCATTCCCTGCTTCGAAAAAAATGGTTTCGAAATAATGGTGTTTCGAAATAACGGTTCCGAAAAACGCCTCTACAATATTAAGCTTGAGACTGTTTTTGAAAATTTGTCCTGTCTCTGACACTCATTCAAAAACACAGGGAGATCATCAATCGGCGATTTTGTATGGCCATTCCTCAACTGCTAACATTACAAGAGAATCGAAATGTTAGAAACAGAAACTTCGTGTGTACAGCTGCCTGAGAGACCAGACAGCTGTGCGAAAGGCTCCGCACATGTCATCAGATATTCAGCAGGCAGAAACTGCACATCAAAAGGGTTTTCTTGAAGAAGCTAAACGGCTCTATTCGGACATATTGAACAATAACTCAGATAATGTTGACGCAATTTATGGATTAGGGACCCTGGCGCTACAACAGAATAACCTGCAAGACGCTGAGAGACTCCTCGCCAAAGCACTGACACTTGAACCCAGCGCCGCCGACATTGCATTTAACTATGCGCTTTGTTTGAATAAATCGAAAAAATCTAACGAGGCAATAAAGGCAGCCACTCAATCCCTGAAGTTTTGTGGTACCGATGAAGTGTTATCACGAACTGCATGCCAGCTCTTACTAACGCTCAATCAACCAAAATTCGTAGTGGAACACTTTTCCCGTTCAAAACATCATCAAACCAGCAGCCTGATCGTTTTGGCAAAAGCACAGGGTGCTATGGGCAATTGGGACAAATCCGTTTCTTTACTACGCAAGCTCTTCCTTCATCATCCAGATGAAGCGCCAATAGCCAAAGAACTATCACAAGCCGCTGCCCGGCTACGTGACTACCCCCTGGCAATAGAGAGTTTCGGTCACTATATGGGCCTCATCTCACCCGGTTACCTGGACCATCTACAATTTTCTGACCTCTATCTGATGGCAAGAGATGTTGACAGTAGCGAAACGCAGCTTTCACTGGCCCACTCAATCGGGGAAGCGTCACTCATTGAGAACAACAGTGATTACCATCTACTTAGAGCAAGGCTGGCGCGTTTAAAAGCTGAATATGAGGAAGCACGGGAAAGTAGCTCAAGGGCATTAAACATCAACCCTGGCGACGGGCAAGCATGGAGTATTCAATTTGAAACAGCGGAAGATGACGACCTGAAAGGCCTGGTTGACAGGATCAATAATGAGGTCAATTTTGAGTCCCTAACACCCTACAACCACAGCCTCATCCGCTATACACTCGCTGATATGCAGGTTCGGCTAGGCCGAAAAGCTGATGCTTTTTCCAACTATGCCATGGCCAACGACAGCCAACAACAGAGGCTCCAGGCAAAAGGCACAGCTTACGAATTCGTATCTAATGAAAGACGTGTCGACAATATCATTCAGCAATTCTCGCGCTTACCTTCTTTGGTCATCAATGATCATGCAAGCCAGTCCGCAAATCAGGTAGTCCCAATCTTTGTGTTGGGCATGCCTCGATCAGGTACAACCCTCGTTGAACGAATGTTGTCTCAAATCGATGGTGTGCTCGCCTGTGGTGAAATTGAGGCAATGGGTTTTCTTGCGACCCGTTACCATCAACAAGTAAATGATGGCACCATGCCGCTGCCTGTCGACATGACATCACGCCACTGGAGGGGGATCGCGGAACAGTATTTTGATTTTGTTGGCAGCAATGCACACAAAAAGAAGCAAGACAAAGCTGAACCCAATCTTCAATACATCACGGACAAGATGCCACACAACTTCAATCATGTCGGTATGATTTTGTCTATGTTTCCGACGGTCAAAGTCATTCAGCTGCGCCGGGACCCACGGGATGTGTGCCTGTCGATTTACACTCGATACTTTCCGGACGACCACAACTACGCCTGTAACTTCAAAGCGCTAGCTCACGCCTACAAGCTAGCCAGGCGGTTGATGGACCATTGGTCAGATCTCGCACCAGATCGTGTCGTAGACGTAAACTACGAAGGCCTGGTGAGCGATCCGCTGACAGAGGGCAAGAGAATGGTTTCATTCTGCAATCTAGCCTGGTCAGACGAATGTCTTGAGTTCCACAAGGATATCACCTCCAGTTTCACTTTTAGCGAGATGCAGGTTCGCGAGGCCGTTCACCAGAATCGCCTGAATCGGTGGAAACAAATGGAGAGCCATATTCAACCCCTGCTACAAGCATTGCAGTCTGAAGGTTGCCTATAGCGTAGCCAGCCTATAGCGCAGGTTACTGGCCGGATTCTACTTCTCTATTTCTTCGGCGGCAGGCACCCTTCTCTGCGCCAACCATCTTGTTTTCTGCTGAAAAGAACGCTGTACAGCCTGCTGTTCTTCGATGGAGAGATCTGGATGCCAGATAGAGAATATGAGCACAATCCGCTCAGTTGAACTACCGTTATAGGCCTCATGGTCAAAGGTATCATCAAAGACAACCGGTACCCCTTCTTGCCAGTGATGGGTCTCATCGCCAACCCTGAGCCAGCAGTCCTCCGGGACAATCAGGGGCAAGTGAACGGTTAGACTATGATTAGACAAGCCATAGTGTGGCTTGATGTGTTGGCCTGCTTTGAGGAGGGAGAAAAAAATCTCGAAGGGATCATTTTGCAAACAATAAAACGGAATACTCTGCATCCTGGTATTTCCATATTGCGCCTTACTTTCAGATGTACCGGCAAGCCCAAGGGCCGCGAGGGTTTCAGGAAAAGCAGATGCCACAGGGTGATTTAACGCACCTTCCTTGTATAGATCCAGCGCTGTCCAGTTGAGAGAGCCAACGAGCGGACCAAACCCCTGATCCAGTTTTATGCCTTCAGGTAGATAGGGTCTACCTTCATCTCGAATATGTGGAAGAACCGCCAACAGCTCCTTCTTGATGACCGGGGCCGCAGCCTCCAATTTTTTCAACCACAACCACGTCGCCTCATGTTTTTTCGGGGACTCAAATGCTTTCGCTTCAATATCGGGAATGTAAAATAATTGCGGTCTTTGTTTCGCCTTGGCGAATGGGTATGGCTGGTCGTGTGTTCGCGTCCAGATTGATTGTCTGATTCGAGTGCAATGTTCACCATCACCGACAGACGCCCGGTGCATTGCAGACAAACTTACCCGCACCAACTTATTCGCAGCGGCTGAGCGATTGCGGGTTTCTAACGATTGCTCCTTGTCTTGCCAAAGGGACAGAGTTTCCTCGCTCAGTTCTGTCAACAACGAATATATCGACAAGGCTTCTTCGAGGAAATTGTGAGACTGGAACCAGTAGCCGGTATAGAGATAAGCGAGGGGATTGTTCGGTGCAAGAGAAAGGCATTTAAGATAGCTATCTCTTGCGCCAACATCCGTGCCTATTTGTTCTTCAATGACTGCCAGCCGATAGTAGATTTCAGCATCCATACGTTCCCGCGACAACTGGCGTAGTCGTCTCAATCCAAGCTGGTTTCTTCCTTCTGCGAATGCCTCATCGACCTGTTCTATCAGGTCCTTCTGTCGTTCACCCATGAGTTCCGATTTTCATGCCTCTATTCATTTCCGTGTCGGTCATTAACCCTACAATAATAATGACAAACAGACAGCCAATTCAGGTCAATAGATTCAATCATATACTCGAATTTGGGTTAGTATTCAGAAAACTTGGACATCGCACAGGCAAGCATGACAGAAACAGATCAATGGTCTGACTATTGGAATAATGAAGGTACTTCCGGGGAAGTCTTTATTAACAAATCAGGCGAGCGGCACCCGCAGCTAGCCGCCTACTGGCATACACAAATTTCTGGTGCCCACTCTACCTCTCGAATCATCGACCTCGCCTGTGGGGCTGGCTCGATCTATTCCGACCTACACAAAGAACACACCTTCTCCTTATTCGGCGTGGACCTTTCCGTGGATGGTCTACATCTTTTAAAGCATCGATTGCCAAACACCTCAACAGTGGTCTGCTCTATTACAGAGTTGCCCTTTCCTGAGCGAAGTTTTGACCTGGTAGTGAGTCAGTTCGGGATTGAGTATGGTGGCGCGACTGCTTTTGCCGACGCCGCCAGCCTGGTGAACAGCGGCGGGCGAATCGCGATGCTCTGCCATATTGAAGATGGCTATATTGATGCAAGAAACAAGCTTCACCTTGGTGGTGCAAAATTGATCATCGAGTCTGAATTTATTCCCAGGGCAGTCGAACTGGCGAAGTCGGCTTTCGCCAGAGAACCGGCAAGACGACAAAAAGCTGAAACTGAGTTTACGCAGGCCAATGATCAAATTGCCTCAATTCTGGAACAGAATCCTGGCGGCATTCACAGCCATGTCTATTTTGGTTTTAAGCAATTGTTCCAGCGTGTCGCGCACTATGATGAATCTGACATAACAACGTGGCTGGAGACCATTCATGCGGATGTAAACAAAACGATTGCCAAACTAGCCACTATTACTGATGTCGCACTTTCCGAGCATTCAATAAAACAGATATGCCGTGATTTCACCCATTCAGGGCTTCGAAAGGTAGGCTATTCTCCCTTTGCGATATCAGGCAACAGTCTTCCCATCGCCTGGAGCATCACTGCAGAACGCCCCTAAGGTGAGTCCCGCACCTCTAACTGAACTCAAGTTGTACTACACCCTAGAGTTTTCCTAATTGACCCTTCGCACTTTGACCAGTTTACGGACACCTTCAATCTTTAGATTAAAGGACCCCATGACACCCTTTTCAATCTTCACCATTTGGCCGACTTTTATTCGCACTCTCGCATCTTCGACTTCACGCCAGACCTGTCCATTTTCGAGCCTGAAATAGTCTTCACGGCGCGCACTCTGTGTCACTTCCACAATTCGAGACTCAATAAAGTCCCCGCCTTTCTTGATGGGAGGACGTTTACCAAAATCCTTTTCTTTATCCTTGGAAATAGTGCCGGTTGAAGTGCTGGCTGATTCGCTGGCTGATTCGCTGGCTGAGGTGCTGGCTGAAGCACTAGTAGGCGTCCTGACAGACTTTATATCATCTGAAATCACCAATATTGTCGATACCTCAGAGGTCTGCTCTTTCGGTTTTATGCTAACCCCATTCGTGGGCATGTTGGATTGGCTGGATGCTGCACCTAATGTTTCATCATAACAATGTAATCTCGCCGATGATGATCCGTGTTTACGACAGGCAAGCATCATGTCATAACAGGCTAATTTATCAGTATCTTCAGAGGTTAGGTTACAGGGTTTCGCCAGGGTCCCCACCGGTAAAAGCGCCCCGGCAATCGAGACAACAATCAGGGATGCAATTCTGTTCATTCCAATATTTCCCGTTAACGATACTGGCCTATTTTAGCTGATTTTCGATCACTTGCGATGTCTATCGTCTTGTCGTTCAAGCGACCAACTACATGCTACAATCGAACATTGAATCTGACTTCCAATTGGGACAGAAATATATGACGCGACTGGTTATTGCAGCAATAGTTGTGCTCTATGCACAATTGACGGTAGCGCAGGTAGACGCAACATCAGCAGACTATGACACCCAAACCATTACCATCGCACTCGCCCAGGAACCACCACAACTTAACGGCATGAAAGCGACTGATCAGGTCAGTATTTTGCTCCTCAGCCATCTGATGGAAGGACTGGTTCGTTATGACCGCCGCGGCAAGATTGTACCGGGAGTCGCCGAACGTTGGGAGATGGATGACAAGACAGCCACCTTCTGGCTAAGGGACAACGCACTCTGGAGTGATGGTCAACCAGTGACCGCCCACGATTTTGTTTTCGCCTGGCGCAATGCACTTGATCCGAAAACAGCATCTGAATATGCATTTATTTTGTATCCACTAAAAAATGGCGAGGCCATCAATCGCGGCGATATGGACCCATCCATGCTCGGCGTTACAGCAGTAGATGATAAGACCCTCAAGGTCGTTTTTGAACGACCCACCGGCTACTTCATCAAACTGACCGCGTTCACAACCTATTTTCCTGTGAGACAAGACTTCTTCGAATCTCGCGGCGATCACTACGCGGCAGAACCTGAAGATTTGCTCTACAACGGTCCATTTCGAATGACTGAGTGGACTCATAGTGCATCACTTCGAATGGTGAAGAACGAGAACTATTGGGATAAGGAAAACATTACCCTCAATGCAATTAATGCAGACTATATCACTGCCGATACCAGGGCACGGCTCAATCTATTTATCGACGGCAAAATTGTCCACACTCGACTCGATGGGGAGACCTACAAAGATGCCCTCACCCAGAAATTTAGAATTCGTAGATTCACCACTGGTTCTGTTTTCTTTCTGGAATATAACCATCGCCCAGGGCGAGTCACAGCCAATGTAAACCTTCGCCGCGCCATTCAGTACGTCTTCGACACAAACGAAATGGTTAACAAGGTTCTTGCAACACCCGGCAACCTACCCGGCGAAAGCCTTTTTCCTGTTTGGCTAAACGGTGTTGAAGACAAATTCCGCCGAGAATACCCGGCAAAGAAGGTTGATCTCGATGTTAAAAAAGCAAAAGATTTTCTCGAACTGGCAAAGAAGGAGCTGGAGATAGACAAGCTCCCACCACTTATACTTCTCGTTGGCGATAGCCCAACCGCAGCCAAACAAGCTGAATATATGCAAGGTTTACTAAAATCGCGATTGGGGCTTGATGTCAAGATCGATATTCAAACATTCAAACAAAGACTCGCCAAGATGAGCGCTGGAGATTTTGATATCGTTGGTGCCGGATGGGGACCTGACTACGACGACGTGATGACATTTGGAGATCTACAGGCTTCGTGGAATCTCAACAATCGTGGCAAATATAATAACCCAGAATACGATCGACTAGTGCGCGTTGCCATGAACAGCGCCGATGCGAAAGTTCGTATGGATGCCATGGGAAAGCTACAAGACATCCTCTTTGATGATGCCGTCATTCTGCCGCAATACGAACAAGGCGTCATCTATCTGATGCACCCAAAACTAAAAGGCGTTGTTCGCCGTGTGGTAGGCGCTGACCCTGATTACACATACGCCAGGGTTGTAAAATAACTGCCTATGTTCGCCTACACCTTAAAACGACTCGCAGCCGGAATTATCACCGTCTGGTTTATTGCAACAGCGACATTCATCGCGATGCACATGGTTCCCGGTGATCCGTTAATGAACGACAAGGCGGTATCTGCGGAAATTCGTAAGAACCTGGAACAAAAATATGGCCTGGACAAATCTGTCCCGGAACAATATGTGATTTTTCTACGCAACATGCTGAAAGGCGATTTCGGTATATCATTCACCCAACAGAATCGACGTGTTAACGACATCATTCGAGACCATTTCCCCGTGTCTGCAACACTTGGGATACTGGCAATATTCTTTGCTGCTGTTGGTGGTGTCCTTTGGGGCGCGCTAACCGCGCTCTATCGCAACAAAGCACCGGATGTCATCATCATGTTTCTCGTCATACTTGGCATCTCCGTACCAAGCTTCGTCTTTGCCGCACTCGGTCAACTTATGCTGGTTAATATTAACAGTATGTTAGGGCGCTCGGTCATACCGGTCGCAGGCTGGGGAACCATCTGGCACATGCTCATGCCTTCCCTTGTGCTGGGACTTGGTACCATGGCACTCCTGACCCGGTTAATGCGCTCTTCAATGCTAGAGGTGATCAACGAAGACTATATAAAAACAGCTCGCGCCAAAGGGCTTTCACCTTCAAGGATATTTTTCAAACACCAACTTCGAAATGCTATTCTCCCTGTGATCACCATTTTAGGACCCCAGATAGCAGCGATTACAACCGGTGGCTTTGTCGTCGAACTGGTATTCGCAATACCAGGGCTCGGCCGCTATTTCGTTCAGGCAGTACAGCAACTCGACTATACGGTCATCATGGGCACCACTGTCTTTTATGGGGCATTTCTTGTGCTGATGGTCATCATCGTTGATATTCTTTATGGGTTTATTGACCCCAGGGTTCGTCTGCAATGACAGATATCGCGATTGAGAACCAATCTTTTAACCCAGGCCCTGACGATTTTTCGACAGTCAATTCCAATGTTAGTGTTGAGCAACTATCACGGCCTTCGCTTTCCTACTGGCAAGATGCCTGGATACGACTGAAAAGTAATACGCGTGCAATCATTTCTCTTTACATCGTCATGGCGCTCGCATTTTTTACACTGGCCGGGCCTTATCTCTGGCAAGTAGACCCATCACTGCAAGACCTTAATCAGATATCCCAGGCCCCTTCATGGCCGAAACAAGCTGTTCTTGTTGGCCGGTATGAACGCTGGTCCGGCATCACTCTCGATGGGTTCCCAGTGGAACCGGAAGAATACGCAGAGACGGTAGAGGCTGTAACCGGACTCAAAGCGTATGGTCTGCCAACAACCCAGCAGGTCAGATTGGTTTGGGATCCCGTTCAAGGTGCCGGTGGATATAACATCTACCGTAATCAGCGTCTGCCAGAAAATTTCAACGATCTGGGTTTGCCGTTAGGGTCCACTGCGGGTGGCAACGAAGTAAGCTATGAAGATCGGCTTAGCCTTGAATCTCGTGATTACTACTATGCCATTGTCCCAACGGATGGTTTTGATGAATATGAACAGTACACCGTGCTTAAGATCATACCCGAGATGACCATCACCATTAGCGAGGCACGGGACAGGGGCCTCGTTGAACAAGGTGATGGGCTTGAAATCGGAAATGAGCTAACACTTGAGTTTCACCCATTCGGTACTGATTATCTTGGCAGGGATATGCTTGCCCGGCTCATGCAAGGAGCGCGCGTCTCGTTGTTTATAGGCATCGTCGCCCCTTTTATCTACGTCATTATTGGCATTATTTACGGTGGCTTCGCAGGATATTTTGGTGGTAAATTTGATTCACTGCTTATGCGCTTCGCAGATTTTGTCGTCGCTCTGCCATTTCTGTTATTTATGATTTTGTTCAAAATCGCATTTGGCATCGGTCCTGGCGAGAGTGGAATATTCCCCATGCTCATCGCGTTGATACTTCTTTTATGGCCAGCGACAGCGCGCCTTGTGCGTGGGCAGGTTTTACAGATCAGGGAGCAGGGCTACATTGAAGCGGCACAACTGCTGGGCGCGAAGCCTACCTATTTAATTCTTCGCCATATTATCCCGAATACGATGGGTGTCATATTGGTGACACTGACTTTCGCGGTTCCCGCTGCCATTTTCACCGAAGCATTCTTATCCTTCATTGGTATGGGCGTCGCGCCTCCAACGCCCTCATGGGGCTCCATGTGCAATGAGGGTGTTAAAACCATGTTAAGTCATCCTCATGAACTCATTTTCCCAGCGGTTTTTATCAGCGTGACAGTGCTTGCATTTAATCTCCTGGGCGACGGACTGACAGAGGCGCTCGATTCAAGAATGAGGTCTAGAGAATAACCCCATGCGCGACCACATTCTTGAAGTTCAGGATCTATCCGTCGAATTCTCTACTTATGGGGGCGATGTAAAAGCCGTCCGCGGTGTTAGTTTTAGCGTCAATCGTGGTGAAACGCTCGCCATCGTTGGTGAATCAGGATGCGGTAAATCAGTCACCGTTCAGGCGATTATGGGCATCATCCCCATGCCCCCTGGCAGAATCACCGGTGGTTCTGCGAAGCTCAATGGCAAGGAAATTCTTGGTTTACCAGCCAAAGAGGCCAATAAATTTCGCGGTGTTGAAATCGGCATGATCTTCCAGGACCCAATGTCGTCGCTTAACCCCACCATGACCATTGGCGATCAAATAGCAGAGACCCTTCGCGTTCATCGGCACAAATCTGCGGCAGAGGCTTCACGACTCGCGATCGAGTTACTGGAAAAGACACATATCCCCGAAGCTGCCAAACGGGCGAAGCAATATCCATTTGAATTCTCAGGTGGCATGTTACAGCGGGCAATGATTGCCCAAAGCCTTGCCTGCAATCCGGCGGTACTCATCGCAGACGAACCCACCACGGCGCTTGATGTAACCATTCAGGCACAGATACTGGAACTCATGGCCGAGCTACAGAGAACGGAAAATATGTCTATCATTCTCATCACTCACGATCTTGCCGTGGTCGCAAAAATGGCCGATGAAGTCGCTGTGATGTATGCCGGTCAGATTGTCGAATCCGGGTCTGTCGAAGAGATTTTCTATAAGTCCTCCCACCCTTATACCATTGGTTTAAAGAACGCGATGCCAACCAATACTGGCGATCGGAATAAGAAACTGATGCCAATTGTTGGTAGCCCACCGGATTTATTTTCCCCTCCAAAAGGGTGTGGATACTTCGCGCGTTGCCCCTACGCCATGCGGCTTTGCGAAGACCGTCAGCCAGAGGATTTCCTACTAGAAGGAACATCAGATCAGCCGCTTGAACATCGTGCAATGTGCTGGTTACAGCATGGTGATGCGCCAGAGATAGATGGTCTTAATCAAAACCGGTCAGGTGAAACGCATGCTGGTTAGGACAGAAAAACTAAAAAAACATTTCACCATCGGCCGTAAAGATACACTACACGCGGTCGATGGCGTCTCACTAGGCATCGAAGAAAACGAAATATTGGGTCTTGTAGGCGAGAGTGGATCAGGGAAATCAACTTTCGGCAAGGCACTTATCGGTTTACACCCAAGAACTGCCGGTGAAGCTTACTACAAAGAAGAATTACTACCTGCCAAATTCTCTGCAGCAGATCATCTCCGTTACTCTCGTGAGCTTCAAATGATTTTCCAGGACCCCTATTCCTCACTCAACCCGAGAATGACCGTTCTGGATATTGTCGGTGAAGGGTTGCAAATCCAGGGCCAACATTCCCGTTCACAAATTCAAGAGCAGGTAGCCCAATGGCTAAGTAGGGTGGGTCTGAATGCCGATCACATGTCTCGCTACCCTCACGAATTTTCCGGTGGTCAACGACAGCGAATCGGGATCGCCCGGGCCATGATCATCGAACCCACTTTCGTTGTTTGTGATGAGCCCATATCTGCTCTGGATGTCTCTGTTCAAGCGCAGGTCATTAATTTGCTCGACGAACTAAAGCAGGCAATGGGACTGACACTGCTATTTATTGCACACGACCTCTCAATGGTTCGCTATGTTTCAGATCGAATGGCGGTGATGTACCTGGGAACGGTCGTTGAAACCGGCCCTTCAGATGAAGTCTTCTTTGAGCCCAAACACCCCTATACACAGCTGCTAATTGAATCGAATCCGGAACCAGACCCAAGGCTTGAAAAAGCCAGGAGGCATATTCCTATCAGAGGTGAAATTACATCACCGGTTAATGTTCAGCCCGGTTGCCGATTCGCGGATCGCTGCCCGAAGGTGGAAGATCACTGTAAGACCACCACGCCAGTTTCAACAAAGCTAACAGACAATCATACCGTCGCCTGTCATCTGCTCACATAAACCGGTAGTCCCCGCGCGGGCTAATCCAGAATCTAAAAATCTCTCAGAAAACCGCGTTTGATCTTTCCTGTTTTCTCAACCATCCGTAAAATAGATTTCTCCCGCGTGAGACCTTCAACTTCTGCCAGCGGTATCCACGCCAAATCGTGAGATTCTTCACTGACCCGATAAGTCTTGTCACCGACACAGCGAATGAGAAACCTGCAGTCATAGTGAAAATGCCCAGGTTCCGCGTCACGTTCAGGGATGGTGTGAATATCAATGTCAAAGATGTGTTCGCTGACGAGGAAAAGTTGCTTAAGCCCTGTCTCTTCCCTTGCCTCACGCATAGCAACACGAGCGACCTCATGGTCTCCATCGGCGTGGCCACCAGGTTGCAGCCATTTATCCAGCTTCGCATGATGGGTCAATAGGGTCTGCTCACTATTCTCGTCCACAACCCAGGCTGAGCCAGTGATGTGTCCTTTTAACAGTACTCTCTCAAAACAGTTTTCATTCTCTTGTACGAAATTTTCCAGCCTCGCAGACATCACGCCCTCCTCAGGAAAATGATTCTGGTACTGCTCTATGAGCGCGAGGAGATGTTGTCGTTTTGCCATTATGCGGTAGCACGGCCTTTTTCGACCCTGCTTTCTTTGTCGAACCTAATCGCTAGGTTTGTCTTCTCATCAAACAGATCAACCAGTTGTTCTGTCATGGCATCTCCGAGTTGTTCGGCATCAGTGATCGTCACCGCCCGTCTGTAGTGGTGGGTCACGTCATGGCCGATACCGATAGCGACCAGTTCCACTTTAGAGTGGTTCTCGATCTTGTCGATTGCAAATTTGAGATGTTGCTCCAGATAATTGCTGGCATTGACAAGCAGGGTGCTATTATCGACCGGTAGCCCGTCCGATATCACCATCAATATCTTCCTGTCTTCCGGCCTGCCAACAATTCGGTTATGCGCCCAAAGCAGTGCTTCGCCGTCGATATTTTCCTTCAACAGTTCTTCTCTCATCATCAAGCCAAGATTTCGCCTGGCTCTTCTCCAGGGCATGTCAGCGGCCTTATAAATAATATGGCGCAGATCATTCAAGCGCCCTGGCTGAGCCGGTTTTCCTTGTTGTAACCAGAGCTCTCGCGACTGTCCGCCTCGCCATGCTCGCGTCGTGAACCCCAGTATTTCTACTTTGACCGTACACCTTTCAAGCGTTCGACCCAGTATGTCTGCACACATTGCTGCAATCGTGATAGACCGGCCGCGCATGGAGCCTGAACTGTCAATCAACAAGGAGACGACCGTATCACGAAAATTCATGTCCTTTTCTTGCTTGAAAGCAAGCGGGCTAAAAGGATCAGTGATGACACTCGTTAGCCTGGAGCTGTCGAGAGTTCCTTCTTCAAGATCAAACTCCCACGTTCTATTCTGCTGCGCCATGAGTTTTCGCTGCAATCGGTTTGCCAATTTACTAATGATGATCTGTGAGCTTTGAAGGTGTTTATCCAACACGCCTCTCAGCCGATCGAGTTCGACCGGCTCACACAATTCGTCTGCAAATACGATTTCATCAAAGGCCGCAGTGAAAGCCTTGTATTGATTTTCCTTGGGCCGGAGCCAATTCTTGTCTCCCATCATGTCGGGTGGAGCGCCGGCCTCATCTTCTTCTCCTTCCGCCTCTGCCATATCCATGGCGTCCATATCAACGGGTACTTCGCCTTCAACTGCATCAGCCATGTCGCCATCGGTGGACATTTCTTGTTCCGATGCCTCGTCGCCAGATTCTGACTCCATATCCTCTGGCTGTTCTTCCTGATCATCAGCTTCGCCGTCAGCGTTCTCCTCACCCCAATCGTCACCCAGGCCCAAATCTGAGATGAGTCGCCTCGCGATAAGAGAGAATTCTTCTTGATCGAAAATTGAATCACTTAAGCTATCGAGCTTACTGCCAATCCTTTCTTCAATATGTTCACGCCAGGGTTGTAAAACATTCTGTGCACTCTGAGGTACCGGGTGTCCCATAAGCTTTTCGCGGATTAACATGCCTACCGCATCACCGAGGGGCGCATCCTCCTGACTCGTGACCTGATCGAAGCCATGATTGATACAATGTTCTTCAAACTGCGCATGCAAATTAGCATCCACACCTTTCATCAGGTAGGAACCAATAGAAGCAATCCTTGCCTCTTCGACCCAATCGTACACTTCCTGGGCAGTCCCAGCCTGGGGACGATTTTTCTGATGAAACGGCTCATCATGAAAACGTGTTTGCAGAGCAAAACGGTCAGCGGTGCCACGGAGTGAGGCTAACTTTGCCTCAGACAAACCTGCTTCGGGCAGCGGAATCCTGGCCCGATTCCCTTGCAGGTACGGCTTACCCCGACCGAAACTCACAGTAAGCTCCTCATTACCGGATATCGCCCGCATAGTGGACGTGACAGCCTGTTTAAAAAGCTCTGACTCGTCTCCTGCCTCAGACACTCTATATTCCCTGAAAGCTTATATTCATGATGGATCCTGAACGTTATGCGCTGGGCTAGGCCAGTACTACTCTGGCGCTGGATTCCGGAAGTTCTTCGCCCATGCATCGCTGATAGTATTCTGCAACGATAGCGCGCTCCGTCTCATCGCACTTGTTCAAGAAGGTCAGCCTGAAGGCAAAACCAAAGTCACTGAATATCTTCGCATTTTCCGCCCACATAATGACGGTTCTGGGTGACATCACAATGGATATATCTCCATTGATAAATCCTTGTCTAGTGAGATCAGCAACCGTGACCATATTGGCGACGGTACTACGATCCATATCCGGCATCTTTGCCATGACAATATCGATTTCTTTTTCGCGTTCCAGATAGTTCAATGTGCTGACAATATTCCAACGGTCCATCTGACCCTGATTGATCTGCTGAGTACCATGGTACAATCCAGTGGGATCACCCAGTCCAATCGTATTGGTGGTTGCAAACAATCTAAACGATGGGTGCGGACTGATGACCTTGCTTTGGTCCAGCAGGGTCAATTTGCCTTCGACCTCCAGAACGCGCTGGATAACAAACATAACATCCGGGCGACCTGCGTCGTATTCATCAAAGACCAGCGCGCAGGCTCTTTGCAAGGCCCAGGGCAGCAACCCTTCTTTGAATTCAGTAATTTGTTTGCCATCTTGTAGGACAATGGCATCTTTTCCTACCAGATCGATCCTGCTGACATGGCTGTCGAGGTTGATCCGGATGCAGGGCCAGTTCAGCCTCGCCGCTACCTGCTCTATATGGGTTGACTTGCCCGTGCCGTGATAACCCTGAATCATGCATCGGCGGTTATGGGAAAATCCAGCCAGAATCGCAAGCGTCGTCTCATGATTAAATATGTAACTTGGATCTAGCGTAGGCACATGCTCTGACGCCGTCGAAAATGCAGGCACTTTCAAGTCTACATCCAATCCAAAGGTCTCCCTGACATCTACTTCTGTATCAGGTATCCCTGCCCCTTCTAAAGCCCCAACTTTCTCTGCCATTACTGCAACACCTTAAATCAATTCAAATCAGCTTCTTTGACCCGACTACCGCAACAAGAATCCAGCCAGCTAACCTGATCGAGTATCGGATACGGCTCGATTGAGTTCAGCGGGTACTGATTTTTATGTGACAGAACGGGACGCAAAGAATAGCGTTTATAGGAATAAAATGCCATTGCCAGCCTTTCTCTCTGCCTCGCTAACGTTTCTTGCTGCCAACGTCTCTCTT
>CAZAZB010000002.1:0-1555 GCA_964489485.1 uncultured Pseudomonadales bacterium
TTAGAATCATATAGCCCTGATGGTCGCCACCAAAAACACCAGCGAAAGTACCATGGATCTTTCTTCCCTCAATCTCTCCTTCAACATCCATACCCAGGCCCTGCCCACCATTGATGGTGACGGACCGCGGTGCACCGGTCGGTGTTAGTGTAATCTGTTCAGATTCAAATCCAGTACGCAATATCCCCTGAACGGTGGATAAGGACATGCCAGGCCTGGGTCTGATGATGACCGTTCCTGCTCTCTGGGCAGACCGAAAGAAGAGCATGTCCCCCTGTTCGTTGCTGAGTTCGAAATCTTCAGATAGGTCAATGGAGAAACCGTAGCTGCGGTCCAGATAGGTCTTTGTCTTGTCAGGCAAGCCCAGTCTCGGCTTTCGCTCTTCCGGTTGTGCGGCGTAACTGTGCCAGGAAGCCAGTATTAACAATGAGAAGACTAAGCCCGGTATGAACCCTGTGCGATGGTAGATCATGTGAATTTCGACATTCCTTGAAGAATTGTGGAGGCGTTGACTAGTGTAGTACAGCGCTGCGGTAGTTGATATTCCCAATCGCCGGGATTGCCATATAGGTGCATGTACAGATAAACTGGCATTAGTCATCAGGAAGTTTTAATGAACAATCTCCTCGAACCCATTCACTGTGTGAGCAACAATCTGCATCAAACAGCGCGTGCAATCTCCAGAATCTATGGCGAGGAAATGCGTTCGGGTGGGATTCAACGTTCTCAGTTCGCAATATTGAGCAGTTTGAATCTGCTCGGGAAGGTTACCCTGGGTGATCTGGCGGAGCGCTTGTTCATGGACCGTACAACGCTCACGCGAAACCTTAAGCCCCTTGAACTGCAAGCGCTGATCACCATCGAGAAGTCACGAACGGATGCAAGGGTACGTGAGATAAGCCTGACGTCTTCCGGTAAAAAAAAATACCGTAAGGTCATCAGGCTTTGGAAGAATGCACAATCGAGAATTCTCGCAGCATTTGGTGAAGATAACTGGACAAAGCTTGAATCAACCCTGAAGAGCCTGCGTCAGCTGGATTGTTGACTAAATTAATACGAACAGCTTTGAGGGTTAACGGATTCGTCTGACGCTAGCCTCGCTTATCTATCTGCTCAGAAATATTTTATTACCCTGAGTAGCGCCATAGTTGTTATTCCATTCCTGTCCTTGTTTCCTGGGGGTATTTTGTCAATATATGTGTATATGCACATATAAAGAGATTTCCTTCATGATTAATGAATTCTTCCAAACGGTTCTGAGGTTCAGGCTGGCGATTATCACGCTGGGCATCGTTGCCATCGGTGTCACTGCGAGTTTCTTGCCCGGTTTGAGTCGCGATACAACTTCGGATGCGTTTATTCCCGCCGACAACCCGGCTCGAGTCTATCGGGAGCATGTCAAAGAAGTCTTCGGGCTTGCTGATCCCATTATTATCGCTGTGATGCAAGAAGGAGATAAAGGCGTATTTACCCCGGAAGGTCTGCAGCTTGTCGATCAATTGACACTGGCAATTCAGGATCTGCCCAATATCGACCCTGATCGCGTCGTGAGTCT
>CAZAZB010000002.1:1655-31131 GCA_964489485.1 uncultured Pseudomonadales bacterium
TGACACTGGCAATTCAGGATCTGCCCAATATCGACCCTGATCGCGTCGTGAGTCTAGCAACCGAAAATAATATTGAAGGTGAAGAATACGGTATGCGGGTTGAACCGTTTTTTGACCCCTATCCGGAAAATGCCAATATTGCCGAGGCAATACGCGACAAGATTGACAACTTTCCGCTCTATCAGGGAAGTCTGGTTGCCAATGACGGAAGTGGAACCTTGATCATTGCTGAAGTCCTGGATGAACACCGGGCGGAGGAAACCTATCTGGCGCTAACAAGTCTGGTGGAGCGTATTGAGCTGCCTGCTGGTATTAGTCTACATATTGCCGGGGAGGCGGCGGTGTCTGGTTTTCTGGGGATGTACATCGCCAATGATGCCCAGCGATTGAACCCTGTCGCAGGGCTGATAATTACAATCATACTATTTATCGCCTTTCGCACGCTTGCTGGTGCCCTATTGCCAAATTTGATCGTTGCCGCAACTGTTGTTGGCGCTGTAGGGATCATGTCTGCTTTGGGGGTATCTTTTTTTGTGATTACCAACGCGATGCCCGTGGTGCTCATCGGTATCGCCGTCGCTGATTCCATCCATATTTTTTCTGCCTATTACGAGAGTCTCTCCAGGCAAAAAGATAAGTGCACCCAAAAAGCAGTATTGGAGGCAATGAACGAGATGTGGCGTCCCATCACTTTAACATCCCTGACAACCATAGCCGGTTTTCTTGGCCTGTACATCTCTTCCGTTCAACCGCCCATGCAATACATGGGTTTGTTTACAGCCCTTGGCGTCGCTATCGCCTGGATCTACTCAATGACATTTCTACCAGCAGCCATGAGTTATCTGACTCCTGGACAGAATCGCTTGTTTGACCATTCCAGGCAGTCGGATCCAGCAAGTCTGCTCATGAGTCGCCTGGGGCGGTTGGTGGTGAACAATCCCGGTTTACTGGTTGGTGTCGGTCTGAGTTTTATTGCTGCGGGCATCCTGGGCGCTCTGAATATCAAGGTGGACGAGCGACGAATTGAAACATTTAATGAGAGGGAAGCAATCTATATTGCTGATGCCGTGATCAATGAACACTTTAATGGTACCAGTGTGTTTGACATTGTTATCGAAACGGATGAACCCGAAGCGCTGTTTAATCCCCGATACTTACGAAAAATAGAAGCACTGCAGGCAGAATTGGCGACATACGAATTCGTGGGTGGCACGACGTCGGTCGTTGACTACCTGAAACAGATTAACCGCTCGCTGAATGAAGGCGACCCATCGGAATATCGCCTGGTGGATGATGAGCAGCTCATCGCTCAACTTTTCCTGCTCTATTCAACCTCTGGCGACCCAACTGATTTTGAAGAAGAAATTGATTACGACTACCAGCGAGCGAATATCAGGGTTAACTTGAAGGGACCGGCATACACGGATCTTAAACCCCTCGTTGCGGCGATCAACACCTACATTGTGGAGGAGTTTAATGAGCCGGATATTCGCGCTACCTTAAGTGGGCGGGCGATGGTGACTTACGAATGGGTGGATGCCGTTGGTGAAAGTCATTTCCAGAGCGTACTTGTTTCTCTGCTGCTCGTGTTTTCGATGGCAGCGCTGGTCTTTAGGTCTCTGGTAGGAGGCATTCTTTCCCTCATCCCTGTGGCGACCTCAATCCTATTTGTTTATGCCGTTATGGTGGTATTCGACATCGACATCGGTATCGGTACATCTATGTTCGCGTCTGTTGCCATAGGACTCGGTGTGGACTTCGCCATACATACAATTGACCGCATTCGCAGTCTGTTCACAGCCATTGATGGTTCAGACGATTGTGGTATGCGAAAGCAGATGATGGTGCTGTATCCGACAACCGGCCGCGCTCTTGTTTTTAATCTGCTGGCTATCGCCTGTGGTTTTGGAGTGCTCATGTCATCTGAGGTCGTACCTTTAATGCGCTTTGGCGCCATTGTGGCCTTGTCAGTGAGTTCTGCATTCCTCTTCAGTCTTACATTTTTACCTGCGCTGGTCCTGATTATCAAACCCGCGTTTCTATTTGCCGGCAATAGTTCCTTGAGATTATCCGCGAGCGCTTATTGCGGGTTGCTTCTGTTGGTGCTGCTCGGGTTAACGTCCCTGGCAGGTTCCGTTCAGGCAGCAACGGCCTCAATTCAACACGAGTTAACCGGCACTGTTGTCATGCAAAAAGTTGTTGCCCGTGATGATGGTGAATTTGTTTCTCGCAATTTGACGATGGAACTGACTGATCGGCGAGGGAAATCCAGGGTGCGAACCACCCGTGGATATCGTAAATACTATGGTACTGAAAAACGTACCGTACTTTTCTATACCAGCCCGGCAAATGTAAAGGATACGGGATTTTTAACCTACGATTACCTGGATACGGAAGTGGACGATGATCAGTGGTTATATTTACCCGCCGCTCGAAAGATACGAAGAATATCGGCTTCTGACAGGGGAGATTATTTTCTCGGAACAGATTTTAGTTTTGAAGATATCAAGAATGAAGCCAAGCCCAGTCTTGCGGATTATCAGCACCTGCGCCTTGAAGATAGTGTCGTCGATGGTAAGCCCTGCATTGTTGTCGAGGGCATACCGGTCTCTGAAAAAGTAGCGAGAGAGCTGGGGTACAGTCGTGTGGTCACACATGTTGATCCTGATATCTGGATGGCCCGAAAAACGGAATTCTGGGACATCAAGGGAAACCCTTTAAAAGTTATTAAGGCGAGTGACATTGTATTGGTGGATGGTATCTGGACGACACATCGATTGATGGCAGAAAACCTTAAGACTGGCCACAAGACAATCTTTACATTTTCAGATGTTGATTATAGGTCACCGGTAGAAGACGACTGGTTTGAATCGCGGAAGTTGCGACGAGGCCTCTAGTGGCATTACTTTTTCTGTTGCTGATCGCACCGAGCGCGATTGCGCTGGAGACAACATCAATTCTCAACTTGAATCAATCGTGGGCGAAGGGTGGGCGACAGATCAGTCAATATAGCCTTCTCCTTGAGCTGACCGATGAATTGAATTCTGGTAGTTCGTGGACTGGCATAGTGCGTGGGCAGTTTCTTGGACCGGATGCACTCGAACCGGGGAAACCGAACCAACCTGTCGTTTCTCCACTAAGCCGGCGCTGGTATCTAACGGACAAGCTTGAACTGGAACTCAGGGAGTTATACCTGGACACCGATTTTAAAGGGGGTCATCTCCGCGTGGGTAAGCAGCAAATTGTCTGGGGTCAGGCAGATGGTCTAAAATTACTGGACGTTGTCAATCCCCAGAGTTTTCGACAATTTATTCTAGAGGACTTCGATAGCTCAAGGATACCGCTCTGGACGGTTAACCTTGAATGGTATCTGCCGGTCGGTGATCTCCAGTTTCTGTGGATCCCCGATACATCAATGCATGATTTACCTGGCTCTGGTGCAACCTTCGAGATAACTGCGCCCTTCGTTAGCATTCCATCAGGAATACCGGTTGTCATTGAACCTGTAAACAGGCCGGACAACATCATTATTGATGCTGACTATGGTCTGCGCCTCAGTATGTTTCCCAATGGCTGGGATGTGACGATTAACTATCTGTATCGATATGATGATTTCCCCGTGATCAGGCAGAGATTTGAATCGGGCACACTTCAATTGTCCAGCGAATATGAAAGGACACATACCGTCGGTGGTTCCGCCAGCAATGCCTTTGGAGACTTCATTCTCCGAACTGAACTGGTCTTCCATTCTGACAAGTTCTTTCGGGCGCAGGTGAACTCGATCAATCAGGGTGTTGAAGCCACAGCGGAAGTAGGCTATGTCTTTGGCCTGGACTGGTCCGGGCTAACAGATACATTTATCAGCCTGCAAATTTTCCAATCTTTTTTACTTGAAAAAAAAGACTTTGTCCGTGATCGGCGAGATACCAATACCACCTTTCTGGTACGACGTAATTTTCTTAACGAGAGCCTGATGTTTGAGTTTCTGTGGATCTACCATGTGAATGACAAGGACGATTTATTGAGGTTCAAAGCAAGCTATGAATTGACTTCAAATACCCGAGTTGGTGTATACGCCGACTTATTTGATGGTGAGCCAGATGAATTGTTCGGGCAATTCAGCCATCTTGATCAGATTGGTCTCAGGGTGACCCTGGGGCTTTGAATCTATTGAGTGTTTCCACATGAAATCGAATTCATCCATTGGTTTGCTGGATCAACCTATCGGCAGGTCTATTTTCCGGCTGGCACTACCGAGCGTGATGGCAATGTTCTTCCAGGCGAGTGTGTCCATTGCAGAAGTCTGGTATGTGGGACAGTTAGGTACGGCAGAACTGGCAGGCCTTGCGCTGGTTTATCCGCTATATATGTTGATGACAATGTTATCAGCAGGGGCTCTTGGCGGTGTCGTGGCGGGCGCGACTGCCCGGGCCCTGGGCGCGAACGATTCAGCAGGGGCGGACAGGATAGCCTGGAATTCCCTTGGGCTAACGACATGTATCGGGATAGCTGTCTCTATCTTCTTTTCTCTCTCTGCTGCGTCTCTATTCAGATGGCTAGGTGGCACCGATCTGTCCATTGGTTATGCGCTCGATTATTCCAGCGCCTTGTTTACAGGTGCTGCCATTATCTGGATTTTTAATGTGCTCATGGCGATTCTCCGTGGCAGCGGGCAAATGAAGACCTCGGCAATCATCACCAGTTTAGTTGTTGCCATCCAGATTCCGTTGATGGGGGTGTTGGTCCATGGCTGGTATTGGGTTCCGGCGTTTGGAATAAGAGGCGCTCCCATTGCAATGCTAACAGCATTTGTCATTGGGGCGGCAGCCGGTATCCTTGTCCTTGTCTGGTATAGTCAAAGCGTTCGTTTGAGTAGGCGCGGAAGAAGACTCGACACAGAATTTCTTCTCAACATCCTCAGGTCTATTCTGATCGCCAGTGTCTCTCCCGTCCTCACCATAGTGACAGTCGTTGTGCTTACCCGATTTGTGAGCGAATTTGGAGATGCTGCCCTGGCAGGCTATGGTATCGGTAGCCGTCTGGAATTTTTGATGATACCGCTTGTCTTCGGTATTGGCGCCGCGCTAACGACATTAGTAGGCGGCAACATTGGTGCAAGCCGGTTGGGCCGGGCGCAACAAATTGCCTGGGTGGGTGCCGCTAATGCAATGTTACTGGCGGGATCGGTGGGCGTATTCTTTGCCTTCTTTCCTGAATTTTGGGCTGATCATTTTACAACTGATGATGCTGTTCTGGCATCTGCGCATGCCTTTCTTCAGATCGTCGGACCGGGATTTTGTTTTCTTGCTCTCGGATTGTCTCTTTTCTTCGCTTCACTGGGAGCCAATAGAATGGGCTGGGCAGTCTTTGCCGCTGCAATGCGTCTGGTGGTCATTCTGATCGGCGCGGTTTTACTCCGTGAGAGCGGTTCGTCAACGCTTGAGATGCTTTATGGCCTCGCGTTGTGTGGGATGCTCGTTTATGGAATGCTCAATGCTCTGGCAATCTGGTTGGGTGCCTGGTCCCATGGCGTGTTTCACCGGGCTGATTTCTGAGTTCTGATTACCAGGTACCGAGATCCTTAATAGTTTTTAAATTAACTACCTCCCGCGTGGGTCATACAGTAGGATGATGTTAGCCAGGAGGGCAAAGTCATGTTGAATATGGATTTTGGCAAGCAGAAAGTCATTGATAGTCGTCAACCTGAATGGGTCTCGAGTCCACATGCAGGTGTCTGGCGAAAACCTCTCGCCCGAGAACAAGCAGAGCGTGGCCATGCGACCAGTATTGTGCGTTATGATTCCGGTGCCAGTTTTGCGAGCCACGATCACCCCCTGGGTGAAGAAATCCTTGTTCTCGATGGCGTCTTCTCGGATGAATCCGGCGACTATCCTGCAGGTACCTATTTCAGAAATCCTGAAGGTTATCGTCATGCGCCTTTTAGCAAGGAAGGCTGTGAGATTCTCGTGAAACTTCATCAGTTTCAGCCTGGTGATAATACGCATATTTGCGTTAACACCCGTGAGGGTAAGTGGCTTGCAGGGCAGGGTAATCTGATGGTTTTACCGCTGCATGAATACCAGAACGAAATCGTTGCCCTGGTGAAATGGCCAGCCGGAGAATCATTCCAGCTTCATAGTCATCCTGGAGGCGAGGAAATATATGTGATCAGCGGCGAGTTTATTGACGAGCATGGTCACTATCCGGCAGGCACCTGGATCCGCAGTCCGCATAACAGTGAGCACAACCCTTATGTAGAAGAAGATACTTTAATATGGGTAAAGGTGGGTCATCTGCCACATTGAATCGACATTCATTAAATGACCGGTCACTAAGACCATGGCCGCTGAAAACACGGGTTAGTAACGTTTGTTAAAATAAGGACTCAAATCGATCGGCTGTATAAAAAGAGAGGAGTGATTTGCGAATGAATAAATTTGTTAGTTTTTGGGTGCTTATACCCCTGTTGCTCACCGCAGCCTGTGATTCAAGAATGGCGAACCACATGCCGGGTTCCAATCCCTGGCTCGATGGTAATGCCGCGCAAATGGCTGACTTTGCCATGCATGCAGATGAAGGCCCCGTATTCATGCTTAACCTGTTGAAGTTCGAAACACCAAAAGGAGACGGTGATATCAGTGGTGCCGAATCCTATGCGAAATATGGTGAGCTGGCAGGTCCAATTGTTAAGAAACACGGCGGGACATTAGTCTGGTCCGGTGTGCCGACACAACAACTCATCGGTGATATGGACTATGATTGGGATTTGATGCTGCTTGTTTCATGGCCCAGGCGACAGAATCTGCTTGATCTCACCAGCGACCCGGAATACGAGGCAATCGCCCATTACCGAGGCAATGGCCTGGCCCGCAGTATGCTCATTGCCATGGATGAAATGCCCAGCCCTGTAAAGTGAATAGCCCCCTGCCAGGTCAGAGGGCCAGAGTGTTAACGCTGCCGCTTGCGATAACTTTCTTTGGCTACCTGATCTACTGAGATACCGTTCTTTTTGGCGATCTTTTCATAGGCAGTCTTGCGGCGGTTGTTGATATCCTTGACCAGTGCATTGATGTCGGCAGAAGGAGAGCCCTTCGCCATAATATACCCGTTGGGCATTTCCATCACCTGCCCGGCATTCCGTGCGTCATCTAATGGACTTGCCTGGACAGCCCCGGAGAATAGAGCAATCAACAGTACGCTCAGGCGCATCAGGGAGTTCAGTTTTATTTCTTGCTTCATTTTCAAGAAGAAGTTTCTCGTTGTTCGTTTTTTATTGAGTATAGAAATCATAATAACTGTTCCAAAAATAATAACTGTTCCAAAAATAGTAACTGCTCCAAAAATTGTATCTGCGCCTAAAATAGATCTGATTCATCTTCGAACAAGTCGGTAAGGTCCTTATCAACCTTGATCCGAATTTCATGTTCGATTTTCACGTTGAGGTTGATTTCAATCGGTTCAGAGGGTGCCTGAACCTGAATGGTCGGCGTACACCCGCCGAGGATCAATAGGGCGAGGCCCGCTGGAATTAGTGTGTTCATTCGCATAGTTCCCTGGTTGGGCTCCTATAAATTTTCATGTGTCGCATGTTCAGTGACTTGCCTTCCTGCTTGCCTTCTTGATTAGGTTTCGAGAAACATCATCGCTGAGCCGCAGGCTCTTCAGAAGCGTTGACAGGTTCTCTTCAAGGTTCAGATTCAGATGAATCTCCCTTCCATTTTCAAAATTTGGGTTGCTGCCCTTCAATGATGTCCTGGCCAGCAGATCACCTTCAGGGGAGTATTCCAGCGACACTTCAAGACTATGGTATTGAAAGTCGCGCATGGTATCCACCACTAGCTGAAGTTGTTTGTTACCGGCCAGCATTCCGACGACCGATTCACTGGGTGTATATTGAATAACGCCACCAGGTTGGAGTGCCCTGATATTGCCTAAACTCACGCTTAATTTACCTTGCCTGACCTGAACCGGAACTGAACCACTAAATTTCCCAGTACTGTGTAGTTCTTCTTCCTGAAGCTTGAGAATTTCATGAAGATCCAGTTCGTCCAGCAGTAGATTCAGGTCACCATTTCCTGCAATGATTTCATAATCATATTCTGAACTATTGAGCATTCCACCGAATGCAGTAGCAGCAAGAGAATTACCCGATAGATAGAGTGTTTGTTTGTCAGGATTTGCTTCCAAATTGAATGCCATATCAATATCGCCAATGGGCACGCCAATATTGAGCAGACGCCAGGTCATCGAGATGGGTCGGCTTGATGCGATGACAGGCCAACCCGCAAAATCGGCGGAGATGTATCCGCCCTCGAGGTCGTAGCCATCAATTGTCAGGCCCAGTTCGGTGGCTGCCAATTGGGTGCTGAAATGAGTGATGGGACCTTTGCTCTGCCCGTCAATACTATCCGGGATGTCCCATCCGAAGGCACTGTTGATGGTTATTGCACCATTTTTAATGTCGAGTTTCTCAATATTCAAATATTCTGCCAGACCGGTCAGTTGATTGGCTGAAAGGTCGGCATCTAAAGTGCCGCGCCCCGTCGAATTCGTTAAATCATGGTGAATCTCAAGAGAGAAAGGGTTCATCCCCAGAATGCTCAATTCATTTGAATGAAGGGTTATCTGTTGGTTGTCTGCGGACAGATTCATTTTTCCTGTCATCATCTGTTTCAGATCTTCGCTGATTATGACATTTGCAGGCGTCGTTAGTGACCAGTCGAAGTTCTTGAAACTGAGCCTGGCGTCATCAAGGTTCGCGCTCAAGGCGTAGCCATCCAGATTCGTTGCAACAGATATATCGGTGCTGGTACAACGCGCAGATAGACCGGTTTGCCCAATGGTGTTGAGGTCGAGGAGGCATTGACTTCCAGCTGAAATCGAAATGTTACCCTTATCGAGAACTGGATTGTCTATCGAGATCTGCATAGGGTCCTCTAACACTATTTTGAGCGAGCCATGGAGAATGTCTATGCCTATTTTTTGATGCTGGCTACCATTCAGATTGGACTCGGCCAGGGTGAGATTCCAGGCAAGGTCGGCACTAAGGTCGGCATGCCCGGCGAGATCTGATGTGACTGACTCGAGATCGACCTTGCTATCGAGGGGTGCCTTGCCCGTAAACGACACCTTGAGTGTTGTGATCTCTGCGTCAAACCCCTCAAGGCTGCCGGGCATGATGGGTAGCGGCTTGGCCCTTTGTTCCAGACGGGTTGTGTTAAAGGACATGCTTCCCTCTACCTTCAGATCGTTAGTGTCTCCGACGGTAGCCGCAAGGGTAGCGAGGTAGAAGGGGGTGTCGGAGGAGTAGAGGTTCATCATGACGCCGGGTAGATTTTGCGATAGTTCGATGTTGAATGTGGCACCACGGTCTTCTGAATGGAAATCGGCACGCAGGACGCCGCCTGATCTTTGCCAGTGCAACTGACCGCGAAGGCAGTCCTTGCGGCAGATATCAACAAACTGAATGCTGCCTGATGAAGGGACAAAGCCAATGGTCTCTTGCATGGCTGTTATGGCGTCCTCCCAGACGGGCGCTTCATTGTCACCAGAGTCTGCAAACTGAATCGAGGCCGAATCGATAGTCACTACCTGCGCTGGCAGCGAAGTGCCAGAAGGCGTCACCGTGATACCTGATACGACCAGTCGCCAGGATTCTGTCATGAGTTCTATTTCGTTCAGATAGATAGAAGCTGAAGTGGGGCGGGGCATTACAAGGGCAAGCAGCGATATGTTATAGGCTTGCAATTGCCTGCTGAGAACTTTCTCCAGAATTGAAGGGCTAAACCACCAGGCGAAAAATAGCCCGGCCATTATGATGGTGAATCCGAAGAGCTGGACGAAAGTTTTCAGTGGGATGGTCTTTGCCTGCTGAGATTAGATGGGGAAATCACTCTTATAGACCACAATTTGTACTCAGGATTCACTTGCTGGTACGATCCACTTGCTGGTACATTCTTGTTGGTACTTTCTTGTTTGTACACTGGTGCAAGAACCCTGTGAGCTACTATCGGAATCAGTCACTATCGCAACTAATGTGTCGGTAAGAATCTTACCGATTTCTACAAAAATCTTCTGGGGTATTGGTCAGGTAGGTGAAGGCGTCAAGAATGCTGCCTTTAATTCTTTCCTCCTGTTCTACTACAACCAGATTCTGGGCGTGTCGGCAACACTTGTGGCTGCCGCACTTGCCATCGCTGTGCTATTTGATGCAATCAGTGATCCTCTGGCGGGTTCTATTTCCGATAGACATGAATCCCGGTGGGGTCGACGGCATCCATTTATGGCAGCATCAGCGATCCCTATGGGGGTAACGCTTTTCCTGTTGTTCGCTCCACCCTCCGGCATGAGCGAGATGTTCTACTTTGGCTGGGTCATGGTATTTGCCATTGCAGTACGAACATTTCTAACCCTGTATCACATCCCTCACCTCGCACTCGGTGCGGAGATGGCGAGAGACTACGCTGATCGTAATGTACTGTTTAGCTTCGGCCTGTTGTTCGGTGCAGTGGCGGGTTATGGTTTTTACTTTTTGGTGCTGACATTCTTCTTTGCACCCCAGCCGGACCTGCCCAATGGCATGTACAATGCGGCGGGCTATCCAAAAATGGCCGCATCGGCGGCGCTACTGGCTGTTGTCGCGATTCTGCTCTGTGTCTGGGGCACGCGAAAAGAAATACCTTATCTGGTCAAAGCACTACCAGCGAAAACACCGCTCAGTCCGGCTCGATTATTTAATGAACTGAAAGTCGCTTTTTCCAGCCCGTCTTATCGGTCTATTTTTCTTGGTCTTATTTTAGGCACCCTGGTACTTTCGGTGGAAGGTGCTTTTACGTCTTTTATGGGTATCCACTTCTGGGGATTGGAAACGGACCAGCTAAGGTGGATTCCCGTTGCCGTATTGGTTGGTTTACCTGTTGGCGCCTTGGTGGCGGGCAATCTCGCGCGGATCTTCGATAAAAAATGGTGCCTGATTATTCCAGCGGCTATCGCCATTATTAACAGCAATGTCCTTATCGTGTTGAGATTATTCGAGGTGCTGCCTGCTAATGGTCACTGGGTTATTTTGCCGCTACTGATTAATCAGAGCTTTATTGGTGCTGTCATTGTTCCGGTGGTCTACATCACCATTAACTCCATGTTTGCCGATATTTCCGATGAGCTTGAACTGATGACCGGAGAGCGGCAGGAAGGCATCATCTATTCGGCGCGAGCCTTTGCTGGAAAAGCAGCGAGTGCTCTGGGTACTATGCTAGGCGGGGTTGCCCTTGATCTAATCGCTTTCCCGAAGAATGCCATGCCTGGTTCAGTAGACAGTGAAGTCATCTTCCGTCTCGGTCTTGTTCAGGGGCCCTTAACATCGATATTCACCCTGGGTGGTCTTGCGCTCTATCTGGGCTATAAGTTATCGAAGTCTCGTCATGACGAGATTGTGCGTGAACTGATGGAACGAAAAGCTGGGCAGGAAGCCACATAACAATAAAAGGATCTACCAACAAGGCAATAGAAGGTTCGGTAGATTGTCTAAATAAGACCAACTTCAGGAGATGATTGATATGTTCGCAATGACCCAACTAATCAAGCGGGCCACACAGATCGATGGCGATGCTATTGCCACTGTGGATGGCGATCGGACGCAAACATGGCGTGAGTATCTCAGCCGCGTAGCAAGATTTGCCGGTGGCCTGCGAAAACTGGGAGTTGGTGAAGATGATTGTGTCGCCATCCTTGCCTTGAACAGTGATCGATATTTCGAATTTATGTTTGCAGTTCCCTGGTGTGGCGGTGTTTTTCAGCCCGTCAACACACGCCTTGCAGGTCCTGAAGTGGTCTACTGGCTCAATGATTCTGAAGCAAAAGTGCTGGTTGTTGATAAGAGCTTTATTGATCTTGTCGCATCGATTCGGAATGAGCTGAAGTTTGTGGAGGAAGTCATTTTTATCGATGAAGGAGAGGTGCCCGAGGGGCTAATTGCCTATAGAGATGTTGTTTCAGCTGAGCCGATTGAAGACGCCCAGAGAAGCGGTGATGATGTTGCGGGTCTTTTTTACACTGGGGGTACAACCGGTCGATCCAAGGGTGTTATGTTGAGCCATACTAATCTGGTGATTAACGCCCTCCAGTCAGTGCCGGTGTTGGATTGCCGACCGGGTGACAGGATCTTGCATGTCGCTCCCATGTTTCATATCGCTGATGCTTTTATCTGTATGACATCTGCGCTAATGGGAGGCTCGAATTATTTTAATCCCGCTTTTGAACCCCTGTCGACGTTGAAAAGTATTGAAGAACATTCGATTCAACGGATGCTACTTGTCCCCACAATGGTGAACATGCTGGTGAATCATCCGGATGTCGCAAAGCATGATCTGACAACGCTGCGAGGTGTCATGTATGGCGCCTCGCCCATGCCGGAATCTGTTATCAGGAAGGCGATGAAGGAATTACCGGGAACCCGGTTTTTTCAAGCCTATGGCCAGACAGAAGCGGCGCCGGCGATCACTGTACTTTCTCCTGAAAGGCATGTCTTCGATGGACCCCTGGCAGGCAAGATGAAATCGGCGGGACAGGCCGTTCCAGGTGTCGATCTTGCTGTCTTGAATGAAGAGGGTGTGCCTGTTGAAACGGGCGTTGTTGGTGAAGTCTGCATGAAAGGTCCAAACATGATGCTGGGCTATCGCAATATGGAAGAACAGACATCGAAGACAATAGTCGATGGCTGGCTGCATACGGGCGATGGTGGTTATCTCGATGAAGACGGCTATCTCTACATTGTGGATCGCGTCAAAGATATGATTATCTCAGGCGGCGAAAATGTTTATTCCGCAGAGGTTGAGAATGCCATTTATCAACACCTGGCAGTCAATCAGTGTGCCGTGATCGGTATTCCCCATGAGAAATGGGGAGAAGAGGTTCACGCGGTTATTGTGCTGCATGAAGGCCAATCACTCGAACAAGAGGTCATCGTAGAACACTGCAAGTCCCTTATTGCAGGGTTTAAGTGCCCAAGATCTGTGACATTCAGAGATGAACCTCTACCCCTGTCTGGTGCCGGTAAGATATTGAAAACGGAACTGCGAAAACCCTTCTGGCCGGAGGGTAAACGGAACGTGAATTAGCCGGTGCAGCCCCGCCAGAACCCAAATAGTTCCCAGGCAAGCGGTGGCCCCCACGCACATACTGCATTGTTCGTGTTGGTATTGGTTTACATTTTTAATTTTATCGACAGGAATATCCTTTCTATTCTCGCTGAAGACATCAAAGCTGATCTTGGTATCTCTGATGCTGAGATGGGTTTCCTGTATGGCACTGCGTTTGCCGTATTTTACGCCGTCTTCGGAATACCTCTGGCACGTTTTGCCGATGTCTGGGTTCGGCGTTCACTGGTTTCAGCGGGTTTATTGGTCTGGTCCGCAATGACTGCATTATCGGGGCTTGCACGTTCGTTTCCGGCACTGGTGTTTTTTCGAGTGGGGGTCGGAATCGGTGAAGCCAGTGCATCCCCGGCCGCCTACTCTATGTTGTCCGATTACTACTCACCGAAACATCGAGCAACCGTTATTGGTATCTACTCATCCGGGCTCTATATTGGTGGAGGTATCGGCTTGATATTGGGAGGGCTTATTCTTGACACCTGGTCAGGCTGGTACCCCGATACAAATCTGGCGCCATTCGGGCTTAAGGGCTGGCATGTCGCATTTATGGTGGTGGGATTACCGGGTGTTCTTCTCGCCGGTCTGGTTCGTCTTTTGAAAGAACCCGTACGGGGTGCAAGTGAAGGGCTGAGTGCGCCAAAGCATCCTGCCCCCTTTAGTGTACTCTGGACGGAGCTGGCAGCCGTGATTCCGCCGTTTACGATTTGGAGTATTCATCGCCACGGTGCCTCTGTGCCAAAAAATCTGGCAGCTGCACTGGCACTGACCATTCTTGCATGGGTCCTTGCTGAGCTTACCGGCAACCTTCTTCAGTGGGTCGCATTCTGCCTGGCAGGCTATGTGACTGTTTCCTGGATGCAGGGGCTTTCCACTCGCGATAAAGCGACCTTCCGCATGATGTTCCATTCAAAGGCACTGGTATTTACGACGCTCGCTTTCCCCTCCATTGCATTTGTGACCTATGGGACAAGTTTTTGGACTGCGCCATTTCTGATTCGTGTACATGGGGTGACCGCCTCGGATGTGGGTTGGTATGTGGGCATTGGCAATGCAGTAGGTGGTCTAATTGGTGTTGTGTTCGGCGGGATTCTAGCTGATCGGCTGAAGCGGGTGATGGTTAATGGTCGGCTAATGGTGGGGATAGTGACCATGGCGCTCACCGCACCGCTGGTTCTGTGGATGGTGAATACCGATAGTCTTGAGACGGCATACTGGTTGAATTTTGCCTACCATATCCCCGCCTCGATGTGGGTATCGATAGCGCCAGCCACGGTAAATGATCTGGTCTTGCCAAGGATGCGTGCGACCGCGGGTGCCTGGTTTTTGCTCATGACAACAATGATTGGGTTAGCCCTTGGCCCGTACACCATTGGGCGCCTGTCTGACCTGTTTGTCGCGGGTGGTGCGGACCCGGGTCTCGCACTATCCAATGCGATTGCCTGGGGACAGTGCATCTTCCTGGTCACCGCGATACTCCTTGTCTTTGCCATGCGATACTTGCCGGGGGATGAGGCGACAAAGTTACAGCGTGCCCGCGAGCTGGGTGAGAATTTCGATATGGAATCCTAGTTAGGTTCGATATCCGACAAGCGTAACCTCATTAAGATCAGTGACAGAGATATTCCTGCCACCCTGACGTGCTGTATTTTCGTTTCCTGGCGGTTTATTCTGCTTCAAACAGTTTTATCTAAGGTAAGTCGTTCATGCAACATTTTCGAGAAGAAGTAAAAGAGTGGCTATCAGAAAATTGCCCCGCTTCAGCCAGAGGTGCTGGCGAAATGGTCACCATTGGCTCAAAACGGGAGATGAAGAATCCGGACCTGTTGCAATGGCGGCACCGGTTGGGAGAGAAGGGCTGGACGATCCCCACCTGGCCAAAAGAATATGGTGGCGGTGGGTTAACCCTTGAAGAGAACGATATCTTGCAGGACGAATTAGCGTCAATAGAAGCCAGAATGCCGATGCATGGCATGGGTGTTTCGATGATAGGGCCAACCTTGCTTGAATATGGAACAGAAGAACAAAAGCTGCGGCATATCCCGGGTATCGCCAGGGGTGATATCGCCTGGTGCCAGGGTTATTCCGAACCGGGCGCAGGTTCTGACCTGGCCGCTTTACAGACAAAAATGGTGGATAAAGGCGATGTCTACGAAATAAATGGCCAGAAAATTTGGACGTCCGGTGCCAACTTTGCCGACTGGATATTTACCCTGGTGCGCACGGACCCGAATGTTCCCAAGCATGAAGGGATTAGTTTCGTCTTGATCGACATGGATCAGCCAGGCATCAGTGTCAAACCTATCAAGTTGATTTCCGGTTCGTCTCCGTTTTGTGAAACCTTTTTTGATCGTGCGAATGCGCGCAAGGATGATCTTGTTGGTCAACTAAATCGTGGATGGACGGTTGGCAAACGGCTACTACAGCACGAGCGATCAGGTCAGGGTGGGTTACGCACGGGTGGACCAAAAAGATTGTTACCAAATAATATGCTGGTCGAGACCGCCAGGAAATATGTTGGCGTCAATGAACAAGGGGGAATATCAGATACCACAGTGCGCGACAAAGTGGTGCAGTTTGCAATGAATCAGCGAAGTTTTCAGATCACACAAAAAAGAGCCCGGGAGGAGAGCACGCCCGGCAGCACACCCACCGAAGCAACTTCTATCTTCAAGTTATATGGCGCAACACTCGGGCGAGATACAGCAGCATTCAAAGTTGAATTAATGGGTTCGCAAGGTTTTGGTTGGGAAGGGGATTCTTTTAGAAAAGATGAATTGGATTCCATGAGAGCCTTTTTGCAGACCCGTGCCATGACCATTTATGGTGGAACCAACGAAGTGCAAATGAATATTGTGTCAAAACGGGTGTTGGGATTACCTGATTGATTGCTCCCGATTCTTATTCAAGTTCATTGCTCTAGTTCATTGATGCTCACGCCGGATTGTCGAACCCAGTCATGAATGCGATCTTCTCCATTTTGATGCCATTGTTTGATTGACGCCTCGTTGCTATCCAATGTCTCGAAGTAGTCGTGATCAGGATGTTCCGCAACATAGGGAACCATGATGGCTCTGATGCCCAGCTCCTGGGCGGCGCTAGCGCTGCCATCCATGTATCGCCACATGTCAACGATGGTGGTGGTGCCCGACAATAGTGCCTCGGCGTAACAACCTCTCAACTGCTTTTTCTCAGTTATTGGATACAACAGTCTTCTACACCATTGCGTTTTACGGTGTGCTACCTGATACAACCCTGCCACTGCTGATTATTTCAACATTGCGGATCAGCTAATTTTCTAATTTCTTTGGAGATGGATGGAAAAGAGATAGAATCCAGTACTTTTAGGCGCTGCTGATGTCCCGATACCCTCACAAAGATGGAATTTTAAAAAAGGCTGAGTACTCGAAAACGAGTTATGAGGCCAGGAAACCGGCTCGTCTTGGAACCAAAAAATCACCAGCCAGGCTGGTTGTTCAGACCGATGAGCGAAAACAGATGCTGGCGTCAATTTTTCTTGAAAACGATTGGACCTATGAAATTACCGTCGATGCAGAACAGGATGAAAATATTCTTGATTTGGAATTTCTACAGAATAGAAGTACCAGCATTGCAATAGAAAAGACGCCTGGTAGAAACGACGCCTGTAGTTGTGGCAGCGGTAAAAAATACAAAAAATGCTGCGGCGTCTGAATCCCCACTTTCCCGCTTAGAAGATTCCCACTTAGGGACACACAGCGAATCACCGTAATATCGTTGAAAAAACAAGATCGCCAGAGTGTAAAGCGATAGAGCGTAAAACGATGCGGTTGTATCAAAGGCTATTCGTCGAGATTAGGCGATAGCCAGACAGCCGACAAGGTGCGAGTCATTATGAATCAGTCGTCAGGCTTTCATAAAGGTCTTTCTTAAAGTTGTTGTCGCATTTCTGAACCCACAAACTCAAATCCGTACTTTTCATAGAACGACCTATTGTGCTCGGTTGTCTCTACCAGATACAAACCATAGTCACCACAACCACGAGCCCTGGCTCTTGTCACAGTCATCTGAACAAGCTGACCACCCAGGTTCTTACCTCTTGCTTGCGGATCAACAATCAACTCCTCGAGCTGGCAGTATTCACCGCCGTGACGCATCGCCAGATTATAAGAGACTGATGCCATGCCGAGTATGATGCCATCCTCCTCTGCAACCAGAATTTCACCACGTGACCCATCGACGAGACTCAAAAAAGTCGACCCTGCATTGTCACTGATTGAGCCACCTGTCGCATCTGCTAATGACGTCAACAATGTCATGCAAGCCGTTTGATCCGCTAATTTTGCAGTCCTTATTTCAACACCCATTGAGCCGGCCCCCTTGTTTACTGTTTGATACCATTCAGGCGAGACGTGTGCAACCAAAGTTGCTTTTAAAATGCTAGCTGGCTATCAGCATCTGGCATGTCTTAAACTGCCAATCTGAATTCGCGGTCCATTTTTTTAGAAAAGACGCTTTTCACAATCATAACCAACAGCACAGGATGCTGACAGAATTGATCAGAGGATGGCGGTACGGGTATCTCGCTATCTTGATTGGGCAGCCGACTGGCAAAAGTTTTGTGGTCTCTTAATGGGGCGGAATAGGGTTAAGAGGTGAATGCCAACAATGAAAGAATGCAATCAGTGCGGTAAATGCTGTACAAACTACAGTGACGGTGGGCTATCAGCGACGGCTGAAGAAATTGATTGGTGGGAAAACTACCGACCAGAAATATTTAAATTTGTCGCTGATAATAAAATATGGATTGATCCCGGCTCTGGGAAACAACTCACCAGGTGCCCCTTTTTAATCGCAACGGCACAGGAGAACAAATTCCATTGCAGTATATATAACGATCGCCCCGATGATTGTAAGGTCTATCCTGTGAATATCGAGCAGATGATCAAAGATGACTGCGAAATGCTCGATGCCAGAGACCGTGTGGACACCAGAAAAGCACAGAAGGTGCTCGATAAAATAATGTCCGATAGCAGACCTGCATACCAACGCATAGGCAAATCTTAGGCTGAATTTGGTACCTCAGGTAAATTAACTATTTCCTCCTGCCGCCGAATCAGGTAAAAAGCAGCCATGAAAATCCCAAAACGAATTCAGCCACTCATTGATGATGGTATTGTTGACGCTGTCATTAGCCGATTAATGAGTGGCAAGGAAGCTGATGTCTTTGTGGTTCGGTGTGGATCAGAGATTCGCTGCGCCAAGGTTTACAAGGAAGCGATGAAACGCAGCTTCAAACAGGCCGTCAACTATCGAGAGGGCAGGAAGGTACGCAACAGCCGGCGTAGCCGGGCGATGGACAAAGGTTCGAAGTATGGGCGCAAGCAAACAGAGGCGATCTGGCAAAATGCTGAAGTCGATGCATTGTACCGGCTTGCTGAAGCAGGGGTACGCGTACCCAAACCTTATGGCTGCATCGATGGTGTGCTGTTGATGGAGTTAATCTGCGATGCCGATGGGAACGTGGCGCCACGACTCAGCGATATTTCGATGTCTGCCGAACAGGCTTTAGAAGATCATGGCGTCGTCATGGGTTATGTCGTGGGAATGCTTTGCGCGGGATTGGTACATGGCGATCTATCCGAGTTTAACGTGCTGGTGGATGAGCAGGGCCCGGTCATCATCGATCTACCTCAGGCCGTCAATGCGGCCGCCAACAACCATGCACAGTCGATGCTGACCCGTGACGTCAACAACCTGACCAGCTACTACGGTCAGTTTGCACCCACGCTATTAGACAGCCGATTTGCTGAAGAAATCTGGGCGCTGTATGAATCAGGCGACCTACATGCGGATATCGAACTCACCGGTCGCTTTGATGAGAACACACAAAGCGCTGATGTTGATGTTGTACTCACCGAGATAAATGCAGCCATCGAGGAGGAAGAGGCTCGACAGGCACGAGTTCAGGCGGCAGAAGATTTGGCATAACAGTTGAGAGTTTGGCGCAACCAGCGTGCACAAATGTTCAATCTTCTCCGTGCACTTTTTGCAACAACCACGAGGGTAGCGCGATGGAAGATGTTGGTGAGGTTGGATGAGTAGCCACGAAGCGTTCAAGGTTGTTAATCCTCTTATCGGTCAGTGGATGAGTGCTCAAGAATTGACTCAATGGTTCTTTATCACTGCGACTGAGAATTTCGAATAACCTGTCCGCGCCGCCAACATGTCCGTAGTATTCTTGCAGGGTGTTCAGAGCAGTGTTGTCTGCTTGTTCTTCATGTTCCCGACTGAAAACCAGCTGTGTCGCCATACCAAAGTAGCTCAGAATCTGATTGGCGACATCGCTCTGGGAGACACCAAAGATGCTCACCATAGCAACGACAATGGTAAAACCGCGACCAAGCGCGACAATAGGATGTCGGTGTTTAATATGTGCGATCTCATGTGAGAGAACCATGGCAAGCGTGTTCTCATCTTCACACCTCGCGAGCAAGCCAGAGAAAAAGTAGATGTGACCGCCTAAGGTAGCATAGGCATTTACGTCCGTGGTTTCGATGTAATGAATTGTCACGCTCATATCACCGGCCAAGCCCTGGATTTTAGCGAGCTCATCAGAGAGGGACTGAAGATATTGTTCGATATCCTCGTCGCCTTGTTGACTGTGGAGCCTGGTAACGGGGTTATATTCTCCGAGCTGATCAACGAGGGATTGTTCAAAAGAAAAAGGGATGAAGCGCGTCGCGAAATCTGCAAGCAGAATCAAAACCAAAAAGCCGAGAACAGCAATACTGCCGACACCAACGAGCACAATCGAAAAGTCTTTTAACGGATGCTCGGAAGGTAGATTCACAGCTTCATCTACCTGCGGGTTCTCATACTTCACAACCTAGATTAGACCGGTACCGTAGGCTAACACTTCAACGGAGCCTATTTGATTCGCCCGACCCTTGGAGATTGATGAGGTTTCAAGCTTCACATTAAAAATTTGACTGGCACCTTTTTCCTTCGCTTGCGCTTTCATGCGCAGAATGGCTTCTCGGCGAGCGCGATCCATCAGGGTTTCGTAGGCAATGACACGGCCGCCCATTAGATTTCGAAGGGCTGCAGAGATGTGCTTGAAGTAGTCTATAGAGATCACCACGCTGCCGGAAACCAATACTGACTGTTTGTTAAAGTCTTCAGTGGGTGGGCGCTTCGTACTAAAAGTTAAAATGCCCCGAAGCTGAGATTCTCGTTGGCGAATGGAAGCGAAATGTCGGCGCTCGATGATTGAGCCCGAAATGTATCCGACAATAATTAGCGCCAGAAAAACCAGGACATCTTGCATAATCTACTCGACCACCACGGCAGTACCGTAGACAAAGAGTTCAGCTGCACCGGCAGAAACTGAAGAAGTCGAAAATCGGACATTGAGCACGGCATTGGCACCGATGCTCTTTGCCTGACCGATCATCCGGTCTGTCGCTTCCTGCCGAGCATCATTGAGAAGCTCCGTATAGCCAACCAACTCACCACCAACAATATTCTTTAGTCCAGCCATGATATCCCGGCCAAGATGCTTGGTTCGAACCGTGTTGCCCTGAACCATTCCTAAATGTTTGGTGACCTGTTTCCCTGGAATTATTTCAATGTTGCTAACAATCACATTCGATCCCTCAATGTATTTTAGTTCAGTATCCGGTTGAGATCCGGTTGAGTCAACAGGACGAGTGGAACCTAAACGGATCTGCGTCACGCTCTCGACATGAGAGCGCTGGCAACTAAAACTGCACTCTGTCCACCAGGCGTTCGATAAGCGCTGCACCGACCCAGGTTAGAGGTGGTATAAACAGATAGAACATCAAGCGGAAAAAGGCAGGGGAATCGAATGGCCACTCGGGCACCTGCTGTATTTCCCGGCGGTAGTCCAGCAGCGGTTGAAGTCGTTCGAGCGCGGCGTCATTTTCTACCAAAGGTTCTTGCGCATCTATTATCTGATTAATCCTGTTCTGAATTGATTCCAGTTCTTCAGATTTTTTCGCCTTGATCCTTGCCCGAATGGGCAGCAGGGGAATTAGAAAGATAGACATCATCGGTATAAAGGTTGCAAGAAAACCGGGTAGTATTGTTAGATAGTTAGTGCCTGTCTGCATCATTAGCAGGGGAAAAGTCGCGAGTACACCGAGCAAAATAAGTGTCGAATAGACGGCGACACGCGAGTAGCCCCGCAGGTTTGCGCTATTGAGCAGGTCGATGCGTGTATTATTTCTGGCTAGCCTGGCGAAGGTTCGAACATTGTTGATGAGATAGGAAATGACGACGGTGAGCAAGCACCATATAAAAATCGTGACGAACAGGAAGAGTGCATTGATAGTGTCCAGGCTTTGCAATGCCTGTGACAAGGAGGCATCGTTCGTTAACAAAAGTAAGTTATGGGCGATGCCAAGAAAGAGCCCAATCGCTAAAACGGTCAGCTGAGAAAACAGGGAATTGCCAGAAAGCGAATTCCGAATCTCGTTGAGGCTATGTTCATCCAGGTCCAGTACGGGCTTCAAAGATTCAAATGCTGCCAGGGTTTGCTCACTCACATAGTGAGATGCAGGGATGCTGTAGGCGATTACGAAACAGAAGAATAGCTGAATTTTAAATAGATCATAGTTGGTGCCAGCATTTACCTGGTAAAACAACAGGAGCAGAAAGCCGAAAATGATGAGGAAGGTCGCCCAGCGACCATAGGCAAATGGAAGTACCAGTCGATGAGGCCAGATGGGATAATTTTTTATCTTCTGTATTTCGTTAATGATTATTCCGCCAGCATTAGTTTTGTCAGTATAGTTTTTGTCAGTGTGTCTTTGTAGTTTGTGTTTTTATCAGACCTGTCATAGCGTCCTACTTAACCTTAAACAAGAATGGTGTCGACTGCTATATTTTTGCAAATGCTTGTATTCGTTCGATGTTACCGCTGGTCTTGTAGAGTCTGCCGCCAACCATCATCGCAACCAGCGCAAGTCCAATCGCCATGCCGGACCAAAAACCATAAACCCCCAGGGGTTCACCAAAATAACCAAAACCCAGTGCGGCTCCGACAGGCATGGCTAAGACCCAGTAGCCAATAAAGGAATAGACCATGGGTACCCGCGTATCCTTGTATCCTCGCAGCGCTCCAATCATGGTCGCCTGGGTGCAATCAACAATCTGATAGATGGCAACTATGATCAGAAGTGTCGCCGCGACATTCATTACTTCGAGGTCGTTTGAATAGATCGTGACCAGAAAATGCCGCCCACCAATGAGCAGAAGACTTGCTAAAAATGCATACGCCAGTGAAATCTGAAAGGCGAGTTTGGAAATCTGCTGGGCATACTGATAGTCTTTTGCACCAACGAAATAGCCAACCCGGATGCTAACAGCAGAACCAAGGGACATGGGAATAACGAATGTCGCCCAGTTAATATTACCGGCAATACTATGGGCCGCAAGTGCTGTTACGCCGAGTGATCCGATCAGGAATGCCACCACCGAGAAGATCGCCATTTCAAGAAAGATGGTTAGCCCGATGGGTAGTCCAACTCTCATGATACTCATGAGATTACCGAGGTGTAGCCATTCAAACTGGCTGATAAGACCTGTTTTGCGAAACCAGGGTTTAAAAATCAACACCAGCATCAGTATCAGTTCAACCCACATGGTGATGGCTGTTGCCCAGCCGCAGCCTTCACCACCCATTTCGGGAAACCCGTACAGTCCGTAGATGAAGACATAGTTTAATAATGCGTTAAAGACGAGAGCAAATGCTGCGATCAGCATGGGTTCGAGCGTATGCCCGAGTCCTTCGCAGACAAACCTCAAGGTGACAAATAGCATCGCGGCAGGAATGCCCCAGGCAGCAGCAAGTAAATATCTGTCGGCGATATCTGAAACGGTCGTGTCTATGTTGAATGCGGAAAATATAAACTCGGCATTGGTGATAGCGAAAATGATAAATACTGATGAGAAAAGCGCCAACCATAAACCTTGTCGCACCAGTCCACCCATCTGGTGCACTCTATTCTCGCCCCGGAAATGGGCGACCATAGGCGTCAGGGCCATATTAAACCCGGATAAGAACATAAATACTGGCCACAGGATATTCCCACCCAGGGAGACGCCAGCCAGATCCTTTGATGTATAGTGGCCCGCCATCGCAGCATCCACGGAGCCCATCGCCATAATCAGGAATTGAGTTCCCATCATGGGCAATCCAAGCCGTGACAATTCCTTGATTTCATTCCATTTCACGCGTTGCGTATCCTTGCGCCTTCCATTTCAGCCTATATATCAGTGATCGGCAACGATTTCAGTCGAGCCTGAAACCCGGGTAACCGCCAGCAGCCACGGCATCGCACTTATCACGGTATGCCGGTGCGCCGCCAGCATAAAGCAGAAACTTACGCGCGCGTTTATGGGGCAGGTTTTTGTTAATACCCATAAACCATGAATCAATCTTGGTGAACAGCATGCCATCGGCTGTTTCGTGAACGTGTTCTGTCCACTCATCTTCTGCATCCTGTGTGGGCACGCAGCGACTGTACCCCTTGTTTCGCATCTGCTCAATCAGATCTGTCACCCATTCCACATTCTGTTCAATACAGCGTGGAATATTGCAGAAGGTTGCGGCGTTGTGTGGGCCCACAAGCGTGAATAAGTTAGGGAATCCTGCTGTTTGCAAGCCAAGATATGTACTTGGTCCGTCCCGCCATTTGTCCAGCAGGGTCAAGGCGTTTTCACCTCGAAATTCGATCTTGTCGAATGCGCCGGTAATGGCATCAAAGCCGGTCGCATAAATGATCATATCGAATTCATAATCATCAGCATTGGTCTTGATGCCTTTTGGCGTAATACGCTCAATAGGCGACTCATTAACATCGACCAGAAGAACATTCTCCTGGTTGTATACCTCGTAGTAGTTCGTCTCCATCGGAACACGGCGTGTGCCGAAGCCATGATCTTTGGGGATGAGTTTTTCTGCCACTAATGGATCCTTTACCCTTTCCCGAATTTTCCCGGCGACAAATTCAGATATTGTATCGTTTGCCTCCTGGTCAACAAGAATATCGCGAAAGTTGCCTAGCCAGATCCCGAAACCCGGTTCTGCGTAAAGTTTTTCATAGAAGGCTGTGCGCTCTGCCGGTGGTGTTTCGAGCGCTAGCCTGGGATCCACCTTGTGTAAAAATGAGCCATGAGATTCGCGGCATCTTTTGAAAATATCCGGATAGGAAGATTGTATCTCTGATTGCGTTTCATCATCTATCGTCGAGTTATGTAGCGGCGCGCAGTAATTTGGGCGGCGCTGGAAGACTGTTAGTTGCCCAGCGGTTTTAGCGACCTCCTGAATGACCTGAACACCCGTTGCACCGGTGCCGATAACAGCGACTCTTTTTCCTTCAAAGCTGACCGGGCGGTGTGGCCAGGTTCCTGTGTGATATGCCTCGCCTTCAAATGAATCGACACCTTGAATATCTGGCATGACAGGAACCGATATAGGGCCAATTGCAGTGATCAGTAGCTGTGCTTCTGCGAGAATTTTCTCATCCGATTTGACTTGCCAAACACGGTTATTTTCGTCGTAGGTTGCGGCAGTAATTCTGATGCCAAACTCGATGTCACGGCGGAGATCAAACTTATCTGCAACATGGTTCAGGTAATCCAGTGTCTCCGGTTGAGCAGAGAAATGTTCTTTCCATTTCCACTCCTGCAACAGTTCTTCTGAAAATGAATAGCCATAGCTATAACTTTCGGAATCAAACCGGGCACCGGGATAGCGATTCCAGTACCAGGTGCCGCCTACGCCATCTCCAGCTTCAAAGACCCGCACCCTCAGCCCAAGTTTTCTAAGGCGGTAGAGCTGGTACATACCCGATACACCGGCACCGATGATAATCACATCATAATGATTCGAGTTGTTCATCATTGTTCCTCCTGTTCTGCATGCCCTGCCACCCCACAATATGTATTAGCCATGATAGACTGGGCGCCACATGTTTAGAGAGATTCTACGCCAAAATGACCATAGATAGTTCCTGCCCATAAGGTGGTCTATTTGGATGAAGGATGTGAAATTCGAATATTGTTAGTTATGCAAAACAGTCACGTACGAAGGAACTAGCCGCAGTGATCTACATTTCTTTATCGGCTCCCTGCGAGACGAAATGCCAATGCATCTGCGATTACGATGACCTATTGTAGAACCCACCATGGGAATGACAAAGTAAATGACAACATCAGACAAACGACAAATTGATCCATCAGAAGCGATAAAAAGAGTTCAAGAGCTAACAACCCAACTTGATCTACGGCACCTTAACGGGGAGGCGGGTCTCTTTTCTGTTGTCCGGGTATCCGACCTGGAAGTATCCGCTACTGATGGCAAGTCTCCTGTCAGCAATGCCATCTATTTTATGCTGACTCGGGAAGAGCCACAAAACTACGTGCACTGGCTTTTCTCTGATGACTATCAGGCTTTAATAGAAGGAGGACCTGCCGACTATTACCTTTTCCATGAGAATGGCAGCGTTGAAAAGCACATCATGGGTCGTGACATTGCTTCTGGCCAAACACTTTTCGTCCCCGTGCCTGCCGGCACCCGAAAAGCCATCGTCCTCCATGAAGGGGCCAGTCACTTATTGGTGAGTTCTGTTGTAACACCCGCCTGGAGTCCACAACGGGCACGGATAGGTGGCGGCAGTGATTTTATCGAGAAATATAAAGGCAAAGCAGAATGGGCAACAATCGATCATCTCAAGTTTCTGATCGGACCAAATCTTGAACATCAAATAGGCGCAGATGGGCAGGGATTCAATGTGTTGATTGACAAGCTTGGGCAGATCATTTGGCAAGGCATGCAACTGACCAGGGAACAAACACATTACGAATTGAAGCAAGTCGGATTAGAGACGCCAGAAAGCCCTTTTACAATTACGCTGGAATCCGGTGTCCCTGAGCAACAAGGAAGGCAAATAGAGGCGCTGGCGAAATCTGCTGGTCTAACGCACATAGAAATAGTCAGGCTCTGAGCCTAATGGCACTTACTTAAGAGCGATTTCTGCATAAGAGCCACGGAATCATGGATATGACTTCGTAAGGCTAAAAGCGAGCCAGGGATGGCGAGCCAAGCTTACATGGAGGGTTGGGGACGCCTAGTCTTACGCGGCCTGGAGAAGTTATACCCATGGTGGAGTGGCGGACAGATCACATTTAAATCAGTAATCCATCCGCCTCTCAATTCCCTTAAGTAAGCGCCATTGCGCTCTGAGCTAATATTGCGATAAAGGAGCGATAAAAGAGCCATAAGGGAACGGTGATGGTAGGCGAGACCAATTGAAGAAAATATCAGGAAATCAATATGACCAGGCTAGAATCAAAAACAGTTTCACATAATGGCATCACAACCGCCTACTACGATGAAGGCGAAGGACAACCGCTGGTACTGCTGCACGGCTTCACTGGAAGCAAACTGGATTTTCACGATCAAGTGGCATGGTTTTCTGACCGCTACCGGGTCATTGTGCCGGATAACAGGGGGCATGGTGAGTCTACAAACACCGACGACGAAACATCCTATACATTGGAAGCACTTGTTGACGATCTGGGCAGTTTTATTGCGGCACTCGCGCTTCAAGATGTTCATCTACTGGGCCATTCTATGGGTGGACGAGTGGTGATGCGTTACGCACTGGACCACCACAAGGCGTTGGCATCACTGATCTTAATGGACACATCGTCTGCACCCTTTACCATGCCCGAAGGAATGCGGGAAACCATCCAGGGGATACTGCAGCAGGAAGGGATGCCGGGGCTCATCAAGATGATGCAGGGTGCACCGCGAACAGATGAGGTTCAATCGGGAATCGACCTTGTAGGAGAAGATGAACATTGGCGAAGGGTAAAAGAGAAACTCGACCAGATGGATCGCCTTGCCTATCCATCTTTGGGTATGGCGCTGGGCAGCGCGCCGGATATCACCGCTTCATTGGCGGAACTGTCCTGCCATACAACTATTATCGTCGGGTCGGCAGACCTGCCTTATTTAGAAGTATCCAAACGGATGGCGGATATCATTCCGGGTGCGAGGCTGGCAGTGGTAAAAGGCGCCGCACATTGCCCGCAGTATGAGAATTCTAATCAGTGGCGGGAAGAACTAAACATTCACCTCGGTTGAATTTTACCTGTGGTCGTCTTCCCTGTGTTCAGAAGGGTGTTCAGAAGTGTGTCCAGAAGTGCTTGATATATGGTTGTAATCGGCGGTAGGGTCAGTATACTCGCGCCGCGACGACCTTCTCCTCGTCATTTCCCCCTTATCAGGAACCTCCATGTCTGACGACCCCTATACAATTTCAAGTTTTAGCGACCTTGACCTGCCTGCAACCCTGTTAAAAGCACTGGATGATGTGGGTTATGAAACGCCTTCTCCTATTCAGGCGAAAACCATTCCACTCTTGATGGAGGGTTCTGACCTATTAGGTAATGCACCCACCGGCACGGGGAAAACGGCGGCTTTTGCCTTGCCATTGCTATCCCGTTTAGATCTAAAATCTCAGAAAGTTCAGATTATGGTATTGACGCCAACGAGGGAACTGGCCATTCAGGTGGCAGAGGCGTTCCAGCGATATGCAGCTCATATTAAAGGGTTTCATGTTCTACCGATCTATGGTGGTCAGGCTTACACTGGTCAGATTCGTTCTCTGAAAAGAGGTGTTCATGTGGTTGTCGGTACGCCGGGACGGGTGATGGATCACATGCGTAAGGGAACCCTTAAGCTCGACGGATTACAGGCGTTGGTACTCGATGAGGCGGATGAGATGCTGCGGATGGGGTTTATCGATGATGTGGAGTGGATTCTCGAACAGACACCATCGAATCGTCAGATGGCTCTTTTCAGCGCCACCATGCCGAAAGAAGTTAAAAGAATTGCCCAGCGATACCTTGATAATCCCACTGAAATCAAGATCAAGACGCAAACAGCGACGGCAGATACGATCCGCCAGAGATACTGGCTTGTCAGTCACCTGCACAAGTTGGATGCGCTGACCCGGATACTGGAAGTCGAAGAGTTCGATGCCATCCTGATGTTTGTTCGCACCAAGATCGCCACGACCGAATTAGCGGAGCGACTCGAAGCAAGAGGCTATGCCGCTGCGGCACTGAATGGCGATATGATCCAGAAAAGCCGCGAACAAATGATTAAACGCCTCAAGGATGGTTCTCTGGACATACTCGTCGCAACGGATGTTGCGGCGCGCGGACTCGATGTTAGCCGCATCAGTCATGTTGTGAATTATGATATTCCTTATGACACCGAAGCCTATATTCACCGAATCGGCAGGACCGGTCGTGCAGGTAGAACAGGTGAAGCAATACTGTTTGTTGCACCGAGAGAACGGCGAATGCTGGCATCGATTGAAAAGGCGACACGACAAAAAATTGCCCCCCTGGAATTGCCTTCTACCGAAATGGTTAATAACAAGCGTATTGCTGCCTTTAAACAGAGCATTAGCGATACCCTGGCAGCAGGAGAGCTCGATTTTATGCAGGGCATCGTTGCCCAGTACGAGCAGGAACACGATGTGCCACCGCTGGAGATTGCTGCCGCACTTGCCAAGTTGTCCCTGGGCGACAGATCACTTTTATTGAAACCCGAGGTGAAGAAGAAATCTTCGCGGGTACGTGACAATGCAGAAGAAGGGAGGCCAGATAGTCGAGGTAGAAGGAATCGTAAAGAGAAAGATCGACGCCCGAGAGAAAAATCAAACCCACCTGAGGGCATGGAACGATACCGCATTGAAGTGGGTCGACGTCATGAAGTGCAGCCGGGTAATATTGTTGGTGCAATTGCCAATGAAGCGGGGCTGGACGCAGAACATATTGGTCATATTGATATTCGGGAGGACCATAGCCTTGTCGATCTTCCGTTGGGGATGCCTAAAGATGTTTTTCAGGACCTGAAAAAGACCTGGGTCTGCGGTCAGCGAATCAACATGACGCGGTTTAAAGATCTGGAAGATTCGAGTGGTAAGCGCCGTCAGAAACGCCCGGACAAAGCTGAAGCAGATAAATCAGGAAAGAAGAAAAAGAAGAAGCGAAGCAAGTCTGATTCCAGTACGCAGGATGCCACCAAGAAGCAAACAACGAGCAGGAAAGACGCAGCCAATAAGGCTGTAGCGAAGAAAGTAGTTACGGAGAAGGCAGCAGTCAAGAAGGAAGCAGTCAAGAAGGAAACTGCTAAAAAGGTAGCACCTAAAGAGGAAGCGCCCAAAAAAGAAGCTGCTGAGGAGTAAGCCTAGGAGCTTGTCCGAGAATAGGAGCCGTAGCGAGGGCTCGACTGGTTGAGT
>CAZAZB010000003.1:0-30605 GCA_964489485.1 uncultured Pseudomonadales bacterium
CACATTTCTTGGTGGCATTATTATCCTCAAACGTTATGACGAGCTCATGGCAAAAGCAGACCCAACAATCCGTGCACTGTGGGTCTGGCATCAAGTGGAAGAAGTTGAACATGGCGCGGTAGCATTCGATTTCTACAAGGCATTTTACCCCGAGGACGAATGGTATCGACGATGGATGGTGTTGTTCGCTTATCTCCATATTATCTGGGAAACGTCAAAAGCATATTCCGTGATGATCAAAAAAGAAAAGTTCTACCAGAGACCTATGCGCGCACTGAAGGCCTGGTACTTCTTCTTCTCTTTTGGCCTGGATCTCGGTATCTCGGCGATTCCGGTTATGTCTAAAGGATATCACCCGCGGAATCATCCCGCATGCACAACGGAGCAAAATCTACTAGCAGTTGCGTGGCAGGCATTTCAAGCAGCCGGCAATGATGTTCATCAATTGCACGATGAAGACATCGAGAAAATGTTACTTGATTCTGAACACTTCGTCGCTGAGCACTGATTTTTGAATTATTTCCCCCATACCCAAGTCACCGGAGAGATCATGACTCTGAATAAAGACCAGTCAACGCGACTTGCTTACCTCGTTATCGGAAACGGCATGTTGGTATTATTAATCGGGTTATTGGCAGGCGTGATGCTTATATTCTCATTGCTTGACGCAGTGACCCTCTGGCCGCTACCTGAATGGAGGGTTGATATTCCCGGCTCTACACGGGGCTGGCAAGCCTCACATGTCGGCGGGATTCTTAATGGCGTCATGTTAGGGGGTGCAGCACTCCTCATGATGAAGCTTGAATTGCGCGACAAGCAAGCTTTCTGGGTCGGCTGGGGAATGATTGTCACAGGCTGGGCGAATACAGTCTTTTACTGGGCAGGCAATGTTTCTGCGAATCGTGGGCTTTCCATGTCGACGACGCCCTTCGGCGAAGGTGACCTGGCCGGAGCTCTCGCCTTTCTTGGTGGTGGATCAGGTATGATATTCACTACCATCGCCGTCGCAATACTGGCTTCTGCCGCATTTACGAAAGCCAGGGCGCTAAGCATTAAGTAATATTTCTATTCAACGTTAACTTATTTATAAACTTCGGGATTCCAGATTTCATGAACCAGACACGCACTATTTTGATTCTCTCTGCGATCTTCCTGTTAGCCCTGGCAACGGATGCCACGTCAAAGGAACGTTCCACACAGCCAAAATTAATACTTCAAATCACGATAGACCAGCTTCGCGCAGACCTACCGCTCAAGGTGTTGGACCGCTTACCAAAGGGTGGATTCCGCTACCTCTACGAAAAAGGCACGGTATACACCAACGCGCAGCATGAACATGCGAATACAGAAACCATCATCGGACATACCACCCTTGCCACGGGTGCGCAGCCATCGGTACACGGCATGGTCGGAAATATCTGGTATGACAGAGCACTCGAACGCGTTGTCTACAATATCGAAGATGATGACTATCACTTACTCGGTACGTCTGCGGGCGTTGATAAGGATACAGAACTGGACGCCACCCAAAAGATCGCCAAGAGTGATGGTCGTTCACCCGTTGCGATCATCAGCACAACATTCAGTGACGAACTTGCGCTTCGATACAACGGTCAATCAAAGATTTTTGGCGTATCGGTAAAAGACCGCGGCGCAGTATCCATGGCAGGTCACGCAGGAAAGGCTTTCTGGTTCTCGAAGAAGAGCGGTCATTTCGTGACCAGTAACTACTATTATGACGCCTATCCTGCCTGGGTGAACGAGTGGAATGCAACGGAGCCCGCGGCAAAATATGATGGTACCTCCTGGAACCTTCTTGCGAGCAAGGATGCTTATCTAAACGCCGATGATGATGACAATCCCTGGGAACGCGACATGGCCGGTTTCGGCAGGACATTTCCCCATCCCTATGGCAGCAAAGACAGCCCCTACTACACGACTCTACTAACCCTGAGCCCGGCCGGGGATGAATTGACCCTGGAATTCGCTGCTGCTTTACTCAAAAGCGAACAACTGGGAAAAGATGATATTCCCGACTACCTTTCAATCAGCTTTTCTTCTACCGATTATGTCGGACACTTCTTTGGACCACGAAGCCTTGAGAGTGAAGATAACCTGCATCACCTGGATAAATCACTGGCAACTCTTTTTCGATTGATTGATGAAGAGGTCGGGCTAAAAAATACACTGATCGTATTATCCGCCGACCATGGTGCAGCAGAGGCACCTGAAAGAATGCAGGAGATGGGTGTGGATGCAGCACGCGTTGATATCAGTTATCTCAAGAGCGACAAGCTAGACAATGCGCTTGAAAAACGATTCGGCACGGGGCTCGACTTGATCACGCGGTATGTTCCACCCTACCTGTACCTGAAACAATCATTAATCGCCAAAGAAAAGATTGACCTACTGGAACTTGAACTGTTTCTTGCTAAAGAAATTGAGAAGAACAAGGATGTGTATGAGGCAGTGCCACTGGAGGCACTGCGCACAGGACGATTGCCGGAAACCGAGATCACCCGGAGCGTATTGAATAACGACAACGTAGAGCGGTCGGGCGATCTCTATATCGTGTACAAACCACACCACTACATCACAGAATTTGGCAGTTTGAACCTCTCGACCACCCATGGCTCACCCTGGCGTTACGATCAGTCTGTTCCTGTCATATTTGCTGGTCATCGAGTCGCACGAAGAACTGTTAACCGACCCATAGGGACAATTGATGTGGCGCCGACCTTGTCCCGCTACCTGAATATTAACTATCCTTCAGGGGCAAGCGGTCAGCCGCTGGTCGAAGTAGTGCCAAAGTAGCAGGACTAGCAGGAAGCTTATTAACGGCGATGATTCATCAGCCGATTAATGCGACTGACCAGCATCCTTTTCCGGGATCAGGGCGGGAAACCGATGGGTTGCAAACTCGCTATGGCAGTTCACGCATGACGCGTTCATCTCTGAAAAATAGAAATTAACGAGCTCCGATTTTCTCTCACTGGCGACATGTTCAAGCATGCCAGCCAGGTAATGAAATCTCTGATCCATTTTGACAAACGCTGGTGGTAAAACAGCATGCAACTCCTTTGCTTGCGCCTCTGTCAGCTTCTTTTTAAAAATATAACTCTCTTTCATTTTCCGCGCTGTAACCTCTACTTCCGACCAGTTTCCCGAAACTGCAGCGGGAATGATTGACATCATGCCGCTTTGCAGGGCTTTCATTTCCTCGGATAGAAGCTGGCGCACATCCGTTGATAGCGACTCGATACCCTGTGCCTCCTGGTGGCCGGAACTTTCTTTTGCTTGGCCAACGACCGGTAAGAGGATGAGTAGTAAAGGGAGAGTGTATGGTAACCAAATCTTAACGATCATTTTCAAATACCTCTATGGCTCCGCTAATCATTTGAAGAATCCACCTGGTATGGCGTTCTCTGCTTTTTCCTCGTTTTTCCGCTGCAATGGATAATGCACCCGACACCATATCGTGCAGAAAAACGCAGAACTCCATCGCGTCAGCCCTGGTATGTTTACCTTTATCCGGCATGGCATCCACTACTTGTTTCGCCACCCGTTTTTGGTGTGCTGTCATCACCTCAACGAGAACCGGTACCGTACTGGCACCAAGATAGACAGTGTTGTATGCAGCAGAATGGATGTATTCAGACCTGAGGTTTAACAGAAACAGCCCCTGTATGATCTCGGTCAATGTAAGACCCGCGATATTCTCCTTTAGATAACGTGCGTTAGTCTTGATGATACTGTGTTGCCACCGTTTTATTAACGCAACAATGATGGATTCTTTATTTGAGAAGAATCTGTAGAGTGAACCAACCCGCACACCTGACTCTTGTGCTATGTGATTTGTTGTCAAATGGGTGAAGCCATCCCTTTCAAGAATCACCAGGGTGGCATCCAAAATCTTGTTTACACTCTCCTGCCCTTTTTTAGTAACTGGCCGAGTAATTGATGTTGCCACATAATTAGCTAGATTCATCGCTCTTGAACTTCTCACCATCCTATTCTTCTCATGCATCATATAACGAGTTTGCAGACCAATTAAAGACAATTTGAATGAATATTCAAATTGGTATATTGTATTTTGAGCAATTACTCTAATTACAAATTCTACCTATCAACTCCTGAAGGATGAACGATGATATTGAACCCCAGACTAACGCACTCTATGGCCACTGGAATATTTCTATTTTTGCTGGCCCTCTCAAGTTGGTTGCCCGCCAATGCCACTGAGATCGACCCAAAGGAGTTGATGAAGGGCTTCCCACCGGAAAACCTTGTGAACAAGAACAACTGGCTGTTTCCGCCATACAATCGTTGGTCTTTCCAGCATATTGAGACGATCAGTACAACAGCCACTATAAACCGCGGACACGGCAAGTTTACCGAAATGAAAGAGGCGAGCCGAAAAGACAGGAATGCTTACCAGAAACTAAAAATGGCAAATGGCTGGAGCACCGAGGAATATGTTCACCGGAACAAGGTAGACGGCCTCCTTGTGCTGAAGAATGGGCGGATTGTTGCGGAGCATTATTCTAATAATCAGAATAAAGACACACGACACATCATGTTTTCGGTCAGTAAATCATTCACCGGCACGATCGCTGAAACACTCGTCTATCGCGGCCAGCTTGATGACACCAAACTCGTCAGCGACTACGTTCCCGAACTGGCGAAGAGTGGCTACGGCGATGCGACGGTACGACAGGTAATGGATATGTTGGTAGACCTGAAATTTAATGAAGACTATGCGGACCCCTATTCAGATATCAGTCAATTTATCTATGCGGCCGGTCTTGGCAAGGCACCGGCGGGCGTGAAAACCTATTCTTCGCTTTATGACTACCTCCCCTCAATTCAAAAAGAAGGTGAACACGGACTGAAATGGGAATACGTTTCCGCCACGACCGAAACTCTCGGATGGATTATGAGTCGAGCGACCAACAAATCCTGGGTAGAACTATTTGAGGAGACTATTTATCAGGATATTAACCCTCGCCGGGATGCCCTGGTCATTGTAGATTCTCTGGGCAAGGAGGTTTCAGCGGGGGGATTGGGCATGACTCTACGTGACGTGGGTCGATTCGCTATGTTGATCTCTAACAATGGACGACAGGGGAGCAAGCAGATTATCCCGAAAGAAGTCGTTAAAAAAATCAAAGCTGGTGGTGACCCAGATAAGTACCAATCAAACAGCCCTGGCAGCCGATGGTCTTATAAGAGCCAATGGTATCGAGAGCTAAACGCCGGGGTACTGTCAGCCTATGGAATTCACGGTCAGTCGATACAAATCGGACTGGACAATGACATCATCATCATAACCCAATCATCCTGGCCTGTTGCAGGAAGTGATGAATTATGGAGAATGCGTGCCGCCTACCAGAAAGCAGTGTTTAAATTGCCGGGTAGATAGTTGAACTAACGTTCCAAGAGAAGCTTTGACGAACAAAATGGTCATGTTTTAGTGATGGCAAAGGAAGGGGATTTCTAAACATTGAAGCATGAATACAACATCGATATTTACTGAAAAATGGAGCTGGATCCAATGGGGAAGAGTGCTCAGTTTACAGACGATTTCCAGGTCACGCCGGGATGTACAGATACATTGCCGACAGGGGAAGTCGCACCGTCTAATCCTTTGACTGAGCGATAAGTCATTAACTCATCAGTGTCCCCAGGTCTCAGACAGAAACTTATCCAGCTAAACCTGGCACCTCACAAAACTGATCTGCTTCTACCAATACACTGCAGGCGGAATTTTTATGTGCGCCAGCACACCATGAAGGCATCACCATGGAATACAAGCCCCCGCCACCGGCGATGAGTATTAGTATCTGATCCGGTGAGCTAAAACAATATCGTTTTTTGTTTTCACCTAGTCTGCCTGCAAACCCGGGGACCAGCCTCGCAATTTCACTCGTGTCATGGACACATAGTTCATATAGCGCTGTTGCAATCTGTTCTCGATCTAGACCGGCTTTCGATAGAGTCTGGGCATGATCAGGGTTGAGAATCACAGTTGCAGAACCATTCCCCAGCACAGCGTTGTTAGTAGCAAGGTTAGCAAGACCGATGGATAACAATTCCAGTAGGTGTCGGTGATCATTGGGGTCATCCGCATCGCCGCTGAACATGACCGAATGTGGTGCCTCAGCGCCAATGACAGTGACAACGCTGTCCGTTTCATTAAACCCGAGAGAGACATGTAATGGTGTAAACGGGCTGTTTTCCTCATCCTCCGCAATACAGTAGGTGAACTTGCCCGGATGACCGAGCAATGCCATGTCAGATTCCCCTGGCCGACCGCCTCCAATATTGATCATTGCCAACCGAAGCGCCCGGCCAATAGACGCATTGGCTCGATGCCCTGGTCCAAGTGCACCAAAGCCTGATGATACAGGACCATGGTTGTGCCTCGCTGGGCCGTTAACAACAACAAGGGGAGCTGTACAATGTGTCGTTGCCTGCATTTCTGTCAGATCAAAAGCCGGGTCCAAGACTGCTTTTATCGCCGCGATGACAATGGGCATATAGTCAGGTAGGCAGCCTGCCATGACAGCCGAAATTGCCACTTTTTCAACACTGGCACTACCGCCGCCCGGCCCCATCGTGCCCAGCAACATATCAGCTTCCATGCCAGAGGCCAGTACCATACGCGAAACCCTGTGTGCGTTAGGTATAACAACCGGTAGGCCATCAGTACAACCCTGGTTGTGTAAATCCTCTAGCGCTGCTGCCTCATCGGCGGCCTTTAACATCGTATTCATGGTCGCCTATTCCAACGCCGCAATGATGCTCGGAACAACCTGTTTCGCAATATGTGTCAGGTTGTCGCTACCGGTTCCTGCAAGTGGATGCGGCAGTTTAACTCTGGGCATGTCAGGCATACCCAGTGATTTTGCTACAAAGTCGCCTTGAGGCCAGAATTCCTCGGTGACGAGAGCAACGGCAGGAATACCTAATTTTGCTATGGAGATTCCGTCACGCACGGTGCCGGTGGTACAACTGCCTCAGTGCCCGTAGGCTGTAATCACAGCCTGACAATCTCGCTCTATCTCACCGAGCATGTCATCGCTGACAGGAACTGAAGCATTACCCTTGTTGTAGGACTTGATGGTAATACCAGGTTCATCAGCCCGAATCACTTCAGCAATCTTGTTTAGAAAATTTTCCGAATCAGGAAAGCCATTCGCTAACAGCCCTATTGTTACCTGATTACTGCCTTTGAGCTTGATGTCGAGTTCATAGGGAAACAGCTGTACATCACTCTCAGCTCTGGGGTCATGATACTCAATCACATTAATCCTTCCATTTGTTGTTTCTCCTACATCATAGAATATGCTCATGATTGATGCACCTGTCATGGTTTCCCTGCTTTCTTTATGGCTCAAAAAACATTATGTTGACCCTTCGCATAAACGATAAGACAGGTTTAAAAACGATGAAAATCGACGGTGGATTAACAAGCAACCTAAACGAAGTAGCCGAAAACGCCAGGAGGCTGGAAGAGGCCGGTTATGATGGTGCCATGTCGTTTGAGACAGGGAATGACCCCTTCTTTCCACTTCTACTCGCCGCGCAAAGTACCGAACGGGTTGAATTGATTACTTCCATTGCGGTCGCATTCTCTAGAACGCCCATGCTGCTCGCCAATATTGGCCATGATCTGAACAGTTTTTCAAAAGGGCGGTTTGTTATGGGGCTGGGCTCACAGATCCAGCCACATATCACCAAAAGGTTCAGCATGCCCTGGTCATCTCCCGCAAAACGCATGCGTGAATTTATCATGGCCATGCGGGCCATCTGGGCCTGCTGGCATGAAGGAGAGCGACTCAACTTTAAGGGCGAGTTCTACACTCACAGTTTAATGACGCCTATGTTCACACCCCAGGATAATGACTACGGATCCCCAAAGGTGTTGCTCGCAGCCGTCGGTCCCCGCATGACTGAAGTGGCAGGTGAAGTTGCCGATGGCGTGATCCTGCATGCATTTTCGACCGAGAAGTATATGAGAGAAGTCACACTACCGGCTATTGAAGCTGGCCTTGAAAAGAGTGGTCGAAAGCGCGAGGACTTTACGATCTCCTACCCTGGTTTTGCCGTGACAGGCAACACTGAAGAAGAATTCGACGCGTCCAAAATGGCTGTTTGTAAACAAATTGCGTTTTACGGCTCGACACCTGCTTATGCGCCAGTATTAGCAGCCCATGGCTGGGGTGATTTGCAGCCAGAACTTAATCGCCTGTCGAAAGAAGGCAAGTGGGATGAAATGGGATCGCTGATTACCGATGAAATTCTAAACGAATTTGCCGTGGTGGGTGAACCTGAAGATGCTTGTAACAAGTTCAGGAAGAGGTTCGGCGACTTTGTTGATCGCACCACGATGAGCTTCGCGGCCAAGGACGCTGATCACCTCCAATCATTGATGCAAAAGCTCAAGGCGTAAGACCATCCCATTTAGAGCCCGTCGAATGTGGGTGTGTATTGGGGACACCGATGACTGTGTGCCATGAAGCATAACTTGATAATTGCAGACAGTTTATGTGATTACACAAAATGTGCGGGTAGGCCCCTGGTTTCAATCCAGTGCTGACTGATACTCGCCAGCATCCCACCCAGGATAACGACTCTGTGTGTGCTCGATCGTCTGTCGAGTCCAGAAGGCATCGCCGGGCAATGGCACACCAAAACAATGAAGTTGGTCTGGCGTTGCATGGTCAAAGATTCGGTGCCACGGATTTTTGTGAAGGAACTGCCAGGCAGTATGACCGATGCCGTCGTTTCCTGACTTTTTGAAGCAGGCGGTAAGCGCGTAGCGATATCCACCCGATGCTGTCAAATTAGTACCGCGATGGTAAACATCGATGCCATAGGCAAATATTGACCCTGCCTTCCCTGCTGCTGACTTCTCATACGGCTTTAGTTTGTCTTGCATATCAAGATCATCGTAAAAGGATGCTGCCGAGCCGACTGCGACCAGGCTATCGGGTTTGGTGACATAGTGCGTGGGTCCGTGGGCCTCTGTTACATCAGAGAAATATACCAGGAAGGTGATCGCGTTCAGGTGTTCGTTTTCCGAGGGGACCGTTAATGTGTGATTCCCATAGTCGCAGTGAAACGGTTGGTCGAAATCTGCCTCGCCCGTGTATTTTGCCCAGGCGAGGGATTGGTAGAGTTGAACATCGTTGGTTCCGAGCGCTGCCTTCGCCATTGCGATTAACGCTGGATGGACGCAGATCAGATTCAGCGCCGGTGAACAGTCGAACGGAATATTGTCGATATTTTTAAACTGTGCCTGATTGAAGGCACCTATCTCACCTTCTTCTTTTTCGTTCAGCGACTTATCTGCCCCTTGCAGGTCCGGGAACACAGTTTCAAAATCTGCGGCAACTGCGGCGACTTCATCCGCCGTGAAAAATTCAGGAAGCAAGACCACGCCATCGGTGCGCCAGGTTTCCAGGTCTTCTTCGGTAAATCGATGGTCTGTCATGTGGCATTCCTTATTGGCAGGAGATTGATTGTACCAACGCGCCGACAGAGACACTCATGTTTTTATTGTCCAAAAAAGTCTATATAAGCCGCTCGTTGGTTCACGTCGTTCTTGAGTTTCAGAGATGAAGCGGCGTAACAGTTGTATTCAAACGCCAGGATGATGCATCTGGCTGGTGAAACATAAATGGTGGTCAGCTACTCAGCATTCCACAATTAAAAATTCGTAGCAAAATGCGAGTGCCCCCTAACGAAGCTAAACTCTCTGAATTTCGATCCTCCAGTCGCCAACCTGCAACCTCTGCTCTATCTGATATCAACTCTAATCGTGCGTGCGACGTGACGTCGCAATGCGGGTGGTATGTCCAGTTCCTTCGCGAGCGCTTCCCAATTGGCAAATGCATCCTGGACCTGTTCGAGAATCTGAATCTCTCGTCCCCTTGGGAGCCCTGCATATCGAGCTAGATGTTTCAGGTCATCACGAGTGAACTCTGAAGTTTTGCCGTTGACGCTAAGTTGATGAAATCGGGTGAAAGTGCTGCCTTCCGCGTGGCACAGGTCATATGCGGGTGACAGTGACCACTTGCCCTCCCTGTCCATCATGAATGAAAAATTCTTGACGTGGTCATCCTGATTGCAGCCAACAATATTAAAGATCGCCCGCCGAAATTGCTGTTCAATATCCGATTTTGGTAAGTCTAGCTGCTTCATCAGCATGAAAAGTTGTTCGTACGAGTAATGCCCGCTCTCATAGTAGTCGTAGTGTGCTAGTGCTGCGAAGGTCTGGACGAACTTCTTGCTGCTCTTACTATTACAGTCCCGATCAAAGCGCCGGGTCATGAAGTGGTTTCGGCTATTCTCGGAGAATATGCGACTCTCCATCATGTCAACGCCGCATTCCATTGCCACTAGATAGTAGCTGTACTCAAGTAAGCCGTAACCAGCGGGATCCGTAACGCCCCAATCACCGCTGAATTCAACGCCGTCAAACTTGATGAGCCAATGCTCATATCCCGGTAAAAGATCAGCTTGTCCGGTCCGGACGTTCTTTGTGTCCGGGTTAAATGCGATGACTGCTTTCGCGCGCGCGCCACCTGCCGAAGTACCGACGCTCAGAGTATCCAACAATGCTTCTTCGCCTCCCGCCTCGGTTAATTTTGTGTCCAGCGTTTCCTTATTGGCAAAAGCCATCGACGCGAGTTTTGTCAGATCTTCGATTTCCAAACGCTTGCCCTCGGGCATGTCGGGTCGCCTGGATGGCTCAAACTCTAATGCGCCCATTCCGCGACTGCCCGTGTAGCAAAGGCGATCAACGGCGTTAAAGTCTTCGGGTTTTCGCCCTGTCTGTGCAAGCCACACATCGATCAGTCTTTGACCGTATTTGTCCGGAAGGCTGTCTGCGATCATGCCTGGCATTCCATGAAATGAACGCGGCTGAAGATCTGGGAACTGGAAGATGCGCCGTGCTGCCACAGGCATATGGATCGGAGCAGGTTGGACGCCCAAATCCGCAAAGTCTGGATCATATTCAAAGCGTGCGAAGGTCTCGCTAATATCCATTGCCACGTAGCCAACGGTCGTACCCCAAAGCTTGATAGTGGCCGTTGTCACGCTGTTTCATCACCCCATCGCTTGCCTTTTGTGCGATGAATTCTGGATCGCTTATTGTCCGACAAGGCTTCAGCCATCGGAGAATCCAAGCTTTCCGGTAGCAGTGCTTCGATGACAGAAATCATGCGCAGTGCTTTCATAAGCTTGAGCCATGATTCAAGCTGACTTCCTTCCCCCGCTTCTATTCGCCTCAGCGTTGCAACGCCTAAACCAGCTTCCTCGGCCAAATCAACTTGCGACATGCCGCGCTGCTTGCGTATACGCGTAAGTCTGCTCCCCAGTTCTTGAAGGATAGTGGCATCAGGTGTTAGATATTCGATTTTCATACGCTCACTTTTGATATTTTTTAGCACTATACGCGGGTTATACTATCATAAATGATAGTATTTGACTTTCATCCTGTCGGCTGCCCTTTAGGCCAGCTTCTGTATCGAAGGAAAGATCAGGACACCCAATAAAATGGTAAGACTCAAAGTTCAGGAAAATTCAGGACACTCAACACAATCGACGAATAAAATGAGCCAGGGATCGAAAAAAACGGAGCATGCCGGTGCAAATAGAGGACACGGCGCCTACTGGGTAGGAAGAAGTACGCCAAGATGGAAAGCAACAGAAAACGTGGGTCTAATAGTCGGCAAGAAGTCCAGTGCTCAGATAGTAACCACCGGCTCCTCGACTGAATTCAAGTATCCTCAGACGCATATTCCCGCACAATCTTCTGCCAGTACTTCTCCGCCATCTTTTCGAATTCGATGCCCAATTCAACCGTTTTGAGTGCAAACTCATCCAGATGGCGTGTCTCCGGAATAGACCGGTACTCACTGAGCCGGGTCTTATGAGCACTAGCTTGCTGCGCCGCCATGTCCGCAACAGTCTTCCTCGAGGAAAAATTTCCAAAGTAGAGTTTTAACAGCGCAAGATCTCTGAGTTCACAGTGCGACCGCACCGGATCCTCCAGCCATTGCTTGAATATCTGTTCACCCTTTGTCGTCACACGATATAACTTACGCCGCCGCCCGCCTGTCTCCTGACGCTGCGTTAACAGCCCGCTCTTGCGCAATCTTTCCGTCACGGCATAGATCTGCGGGTGCGAGTAGGCCCAGAAATAGCCAATGCTCGATGCAATCCGTTGCTTCAACTCATAGGGCGTAATTTCCTTATGTTGCAGGGCGAGTCCAAGCACAACATAAGCAGAACTACCCAGCTGTTTCGTTGCCATCAACACACCGTCCGTTTTTCTTGCGTAGAAATTTTGATAGTATAATATATACCGTATATTATAAATAATAGGATCATTAAACCATGAAAAGCGTCGCCATCCTAATCGCCCTCTCCTTACTGACCCCAACAAATTCACGCGCCAATGAAACCGCCGCCGATATCACTAGCGCCTGGAGTGAATACATCACCGGCGGCATGATTGCGGATGGTGTTGCGCCAAAAGAGGCGAGGCGTTCATTCGCAAAAATCACCACGCTAGATCCGCTGGCAACTGGCCCTGGTTCCTGGGTATATGAACTCAATTTCCCGGGGAATTTTCACCTACGCAAGGCAGAGGCTAGCGATATCGCAGGTGACGACAAAGCTGCACTCAAATCATACAAACGCGCCATGGCCTATTTCAATGCGGCACGCTTCCCCGCTACCTATACCAACGCCCGCAAAGATGCCTACCGGAAGCAATTGTTCGCCTACAGAAAGGTCGCAACACTTGCCCATTTTCCGCTGGAATTGATTGATATCCCGTTCGAGGGCAAATCGATCAAGGTACATTTTCACAATCGGAATGACTATACCGCCAGCAAAGGTCCACAACCCGTGATCATCTGGTCCGGCGGCCTGGATGGATGGAAAACCGGTGGTATGGATTTTAAAGGCGAACTCATGGGTCAGGGCTTTTCAGTTCTCGCCATTGATCTGCCCGGCACCGGTGAAAGTGAATGGCCACTAGAGGCAAACTCTAATCGAATCTATGACGCGGTAGTGGATTACCTGGCTACCCGTGAAGATGTGGATAGCGACAAGATTGCCGTCTATTTCGGTAGTTTCAGCGGTGTCTTCGCCATCAAAATGGCGCTGACCAATCCGAAAATTGCTGCCGCCGTAAACCATAGTGGCGGCATCCATTTATTTTTCAATCCACCAATCGACGCCATGCCACCGCTAACAACCACCATGGGTATGCGCGCAACCGGAACAACCAATGCGATGGGCGTTTTCGGACGCGAACTGGATATTATCAAGGTCACGCTCGCTCGCATGTCATTAAAAACACAAGGTTTACTCAAACCCACACCTGATCAGGCGCCACTGCTCAGTATCTATGGCACCGCGGACCGCCTGATGCCAATTCAAGATCTGGATGTACTCATGGCAAGCGGCGTTAAATCAACTAACCTCATCTATGAAGGTGACAGGCATATGGCATGGGAGCATGCAGAGGATCACCAGGCGAAAATGATTAAGTGGCTGAAGAAAACGATGAAGATGCCACATTAAAATGCTTCTACTATTGCGCTACCTGGCGCTACAACTAATTGTCCAGATCAGCTCAATCTGGTCTATTCGCTCGGAGCCAGGAGACGAGCGCCACCTTGAGTAGCTTCGCCTGAGCCAAGCATTCTGCTTGGCTGCAGACTGTGCAATGGGGTCACCTGATTAGTCTGCGCACCAGACAATATTATTAAACAGAGACACTCATGTTTTCATTGTCCAAAAAAAGTCTATGTAAACCGCTCGTTGGTTCACGTCGTTCTTGACCTTCCGACATGATAGCACTCAAGTGATACGACATTAATTTATTGAAATTTAGCCAGACATTACCCTGGTACGCGAATGTTGATGATAGTTTCAAAAGAAAGTAGAACAAGGAGGTGATTATTCTTGTTTGAATTGATGCTCTCTGGCTGTCGTGGTTTACTCAACTCATAGAGTTTCAGGAAACAGAAATGATGAATAACATGGAAGAAATGGAGATCGAAAGGGCATGCCACAAGTTGGTGACCGCCTATTGTCACTATGTGGATCATGGCAGGGCGAGCAAGATTGCCGACTTGTTTACGCATGATGGGATATGGGCATCCAGTGAAAATGAAATGAACGGGCGAGATGAAATAAAGGCAGGTTTTTTAAACAGGGAGAGTAACAAGGGCCGTATGTCGCGCCATATTTGCAATAATTTTGTATTGCATCAAATTAGTGAAACGCAAGCCAGTGGTTGCACCTACCTGACGCTGTACCGTCATGACGGTGATCCCGATCGACAATTTTCACCACTTGATGGTCCGACCATGGTCGGAGAGTATCGAGATGAATTTGCGCTAACGGCAGAAGGATGGCGAATAAAACGGCGAGAAGCCCATGTCGACTTTATCCATTCCAACAAGCCATCCGGTGAAAAAAGCGGATGAGTCCAAAAGGGAAAACGATCATTATCACCGGTGCTGCCAGCGGTCTGGGACGCGCATGGGCAGAGGGCTTTCACGCAGAAGAGGCGATTGTCATTGCAGCCGATATCAATGAGGCAGGCCTGGCTTCATTACCGGATGGTGTTCTAACGTGCTGCACGGATGTCTCGCAAGAGTCTCAAGTTCTGTCGATGATAGATCTTGCGGTGAGCCATACGGGTCGTCTCGATGCTTTGTTCAACAATGCAGGATACGGATTACCCCATGCGCTGGAAGATTTCCCGCCACAAAGTTTTGAACAACTTGTCGCAGTACACCTGTTTAGTACGGTCTACGCAATGCGTGCGGCTATTCCCATCATGCGAAAACAAGCTTACGGTAGAATAATCAATACCCTGTCAAGGCACGCGGAGGCGTCCCAGCCTAATTCCAGCGCTTATGCTGTCGCCAAGGCAGGGCTCTGGACCTTGAGCCGGTCTACTGCAAAAGAGGTGAGTGGTAGTGGGGTCCTGATTAACATGTTGCTCCCCGGACCGACAAATACGGGTATATGGGGCAAGGATATGCCGGATATGCAGTCAGCGGAGGTAACTTACCCCACTGCCAGAATGTTAGCGCTGCTGGCAGACGATGGGCCAAATGGAAAAGTTTACTGGAACGAAAAAGAATACAGGATGTATGAGCACCTCTACGATAGCCCCGCCGACGGGTAAAACGGGCATTTGGGGACACCGATGATTTAAGGCTTCCGCGAATCCAACACTTCAAAGCCGGGTTCGCACAACTGCGCGACAGCAAATTACCTGTTTTGCCATAATGCTTCTCAACATTAGAACATCGAAAGTTGAAACACTTCTAAATGTAAGTCAATCAGTACTACGGTCTTAACGGCTTTTCGTCATTCTCCGGTCGACATCGAAAACCATGCACTGGCAGCCTTCTTCAATACTCGAAGTTCCTTCTCGGAGATATTGGATCTCCCCTCCTTTAAATGGGTCGGTTTACTCTCCCTCGTCATCCTTCATCTGATATCGAAAGTCGCAATACCTGGCACCCTTCATGATGGTCTGGGTTCGGGTCAGCTGCATTTGGGGGTTAAAGCCAGTGCAAAAAGCGGCATCCCGATTGCACGACAGCAAATGTCCAATTTCACCCAAGCCCATTTCCTGATACATCCGGGAATATTTACAGTGGGTGACGTTGAACTCCAATCGATCCGTTGACTGGTTCAACAATTCAATTTCGAGTGCACCGTCTGCTTCCCAAAGGGGAATAAGATCGGCAAAGTCCTGAAAATCTGGCAGCGTAGAATCATCAGCCTTTTTAAGGCTTCTCATGGACTTTCCTTGCGTGACAGCCGATTTCTTAACGACTGCCTCCACAACAGATTCCGCCTCTCTGATTCCATGACGCTCAAGCAGGGTGTCGTAAACATCCCCGAGGATATCTGCTTCAATCCGCCTTAATGCCAGCATAGAAACCGGTTTGTTCATTTGTTTTACCCTTTTTGTTTGCTCGCCCAAAATGTTTCTGTTGCGACCACCATTGATTGCTCTGCCACATCAACTCATGGTTAGGCAGAAGCCCGATCGCCTGTGTTGCCCGCCGTTGCAAGTTCTGGTTTCATATTCTGGTTTCAAGTTCTGGACTAAAAGACCAGTTTCAAAGACCCGTCTCAAAAACAACCAAAGTCCCACACGCCTGAGACGGATCAACAATTATTTTATCACCAGATTTGAATGGAGAAAGTCCTGCTTCGCTCAGTTGTTCGCCTACCAACTCCAGATCCATGACTGAAACCGTGAACCCAACCAGGTGATCTTCGGAACGGTTTAGTACAAAGCCGCCAAAGGAGGATTGAAAAGTCTCCTGATCATAAATATGTAATTCAACATCACCACGGCGCACGACAACCGGTGCAATACCTGATATTTCTGCCTGCCAGTTGTCACCAAAATGCCTTGCTGCCCGTGCAGGATCTTGCGCCAGGGCAATGATGTTCTTTAATGCAATAGCGCCATTTTGGTGGCTGGTGAATTCCGGGCGCAGATAATGATTAGGCGTTTTGTGTTGGCAGGCTATCCAGTTAAACGGTGCCTGCCCAGGTGTCGGTAAAACGATAGAAAATGTTAGATCAAGCACCTCTCCAGAGGGAAGTTTCCAATCACGTCCGCTATCAATGACCGGTGACACCTCAACCTTCGCATCATCGAGTGCCTTTTTGGTCCTTTGTGCGCTGTTGGTTGCAGCAACCATGAGCACTGTTCGGTCCGGTATTTTCAGCGCCTGCGCCATGGCAGGGGGTGCTTTTGCCGGGTCATCAAGCGACATTAGCTCAACAAAATTGGGTACCCTACCGCTCCTCCCGGCAAAACAAATCAGCCGATTGCTTAAGCCTTCCAACTCACCTCGGGGCGTCATGGTAAAGCCTAGTCGTCGGAATACATCCATTGCGACGTCGCTGTTTTTAACGCTGAGCATAATATGATCAATGTCTACTATGTCTGAAGTCAAACCCAATATCCTATTTACTTATTTCTTACTTACTTTTTAGTTAGGGCTAAAAACGAAGAGGTTACACCCGCCTTCGCCGGTCGAGGGAATTTTGAGGGGGCGGCCTGATGTTGCGTGTCTGTTTGATCCTTAACAACAATGCCCGGAACCGCTCAGTTTCTTCATCACCGATTATTTCAACAATGTCTTTTTCGGCTCGTCTTAGTGCATTTAGACCATTGGACAGAAGTATTCTGCCTGCTTTGGTAGCACTAACGATTCGGTTACGTTTGTCTTTTGGATCATCAGACCAGCTCAGAAACCCATGCTCAATAAACCCGGTAACCAGCTTACTCATCGCCTGCTTGGAAATTCCCGCCTGCCTTGCCATATCTGTCACCCGCGACCCTTCAAGGCGCATAGTCCGCATGACATGCGCATCTGCCGACTTTATCATCGGGTAATTCTGCTCACGCAGGTAAGCAAGCGCCTGACTTTCAAAGAAAAAATGAAGATCATCAATCAACCGGCCAAGATTGGTTTGGCGTAGAAACTCCAGCTCAGTCTCGGAACTGGCATCGATACGGTTTTTCAAGTTCATGGTAAAACACGCATCGACTCGGATGGGTTTGGTCCGAATAGGGCTGGCTCGAATAGGATCGACTCGAATAGGGCTAGCAAGGACAGGTTGGAAGAACGCAATCTATACATCTTCAAATAGGGCAGTGGACAGATAACGTTCAGCAAAACTAGGAACGATAACCACAATCATTTTATCTTTCATATCACTTCTCTTGCCCAGACGAACACCCGCGGCAATGGCTGCGCCGGAGGAAATTCCCGTTGGCACACCATCAAGGCGTGCGACTTTCCTGGCCATTTCGAGTGACTCTTCATTACTCACGGGGATAAACTCATCTATGATGGAAAGATCGAGAACATCAGGAACAATACCCGCACCGATTCCCTGAATGATGTGTGGACTATGGGTACCGCCCGACAGAACTCGCGAAAGCTCTGGCTCAACAGCGATCATTTTCAGATCTGACTTGCGAGGCTTAAGGGTCTGACCGATACCGGTAATGGTTCCACCCGTACCAACACCGGCGACGATGGCATCAACCTTTCCATCGGTATCGTTCCAAATTTCTTCCGCGGTGGTTTTGCGGTGAATCGCAGGGTTTGAAGGATTAGTAAACTGGCTTGGCATGACAGCTCCGGGGTTTTCCTTCAATAGTTCTTCAGCCTTTGAAATTGCTCCAATGACACCGTCTTCCTTGGCAGTCAGAACCAATTCCGCACCAAGATAGGCCAACATTTTACAGCGCTCAATCGACATGGATTCGGGCATGGTCAAAATAAGGCGGTAACCACGAGAGGCGGCGACAAAGGCCAGACCAATTCCGGTATTACCTGACGTGGGTTCAATCAGTGTATCACCCGGTTTGATTTTTCCTTCACGTTCAAGATCGAGAATCATACCAACACCGATCCGGTCTTTGACACTGGAAATAGGGTTGAAAAACTCCAGCTTTAACAGCAAATCAGCAACCAAACCCTCGCTGGCGGATAAATTCGGCGCGCGTACCAAAGGCGTATTGCCGATAGTCTCGATAATGGAATTATAGATTCTTCCCCGACCGGGCTTATCGAACTGTACTGGAATTTCTGAAGCCATATTGCTCATGTTGCGTTCTCCTGATGTTTGTCGCTATAGATTTGTCGCCTGGTATCAATATCACTAATTGTTGGGAATCTTAGATGAAGAACAGATTATAGTCAACATTGTTGACTATATAGGCGAATAGACAAACAGACGAATAGACGCCTTCCAGGTTAGATTCAGGGAAGTCTAGCTGACGGCACAGAGACCAAGACTCGCTATCGTCGTTCACTCAACTAATTTATAAGAGCCAGAACATCATCAAGGGACATCTTCGCACTCACTTCACTGCCTTCCAGCAGACTGTCTGCAAGGTCACGTTTTTGCGCATGGAGTCGTACGATCTTCTCCTCGATGGTGTTGTTGACGACAAGACGGTACACGGTCACGGGCCGCTGTTGCCCAATCCTGTGGGCGCGGTCGCTGGCCTGGTCTTCGACCGCAGGATTCCACCAGGGGTCCATGTGAATAACATAATCGGCAGCAGTGAGGTTGAGCCCGATGCCCCCTGCTTTCAAGCTAATGAGAAAGAGTTCGCTCTCACCCGATTGAAACGCATTAACTGCAGCAGATCGTTTTTTCGTTGAGGTGGAACCGTCCAGATACTGGTAGGTAATGCCACGTTCATCCAGATAGGCACGTATCAATGACAGATGATCGACAAACTGACTAAATACCAACGCCCTGTGGTCATTCGCCAACAACTCATCCAAGACACTGCCCAATACCTCCAGTTTCGCAGAGGGCATATTGCCACCCTGAATCACCATGTTGGGATTACAGACAGCACGACGCAGACGAGTGATACTGGCAAGCGCTCGAATGCGTTGTTGATTAGGTTTGAGGTCACTCTCCTTTGCCTGGTCAACCGCTTCTCGTCGCAATGCCTCGTATAACGCTGTTTCTTCCTTGCTCAGATCCACATGCAATGTAATATCCGTTCGCGGGGGTAGTTCCTTCAACACATCTCGCTTTAAACGACGCAGAATAAAAGGGCTAATCAGATTTTTCAGACCTTCCCTTGCGCCAGCATCATTTTGATTTTCAATGGGCATCGCAAATTTTTCATTGAAGTCAGCTCTAGAGCCAAGAAGGCCCGGGTTTATAAAGTTAAACAGATTCCACAATTCGCCCAGGTGATTTTCAATGGGCGTCCCCGTGGCGATAATCTTGAAGTCACCCTGTAATCCCATTACCGCTCTGGATCGTTTTGTCGCGGGATTTTTAAACGCTTGCGCTTCATCTGCAATAATCGTATTCCAGTGAACTTCCTGCAGTGACTCACTTTCAACCTGCAACAGGCCATAGCTACAAATCAACAAGTCAAATGGTTCGAGGTTTGCCAGTGTGTGTTTTCTATCGCCCTCACCAAAACGTATGGGATTCAATGTCGGGGTAAAACGGGTAGCCTCTTCTACCCAATTTATACAGACAGACGTCGGTGCCAACACCAGCGTTGGACCTTGAGATGCACGATCTACGACAACCGCCAGTGATTGTACTGTTTTGCCAAGGCCCATATCATCTGCCAGGCAAGCACCTGCGCCCCACTCTGCGAGCCGCGCAAGCCATTGAAAACCTGTTAGCTGGTAGTCGCGCAAATCTGCCTGTAACGTTTTCGGCACTTCCGGGTTGAGATTGCGTGCATTCTTAAGGCGTATCTTCAGCGCATCCCAACTCGCATCTGCATCCACCGACATACCATCAATCGTTTCTTCAAGATTATGCGCATTGAGTGCGTGGACTTTTCCGCCACTACTGTAGCTATTGAGATCATCGAGTCGTTTTCGCAACTCGTGGGTCAGGGTCAAGAATTCACCATCCGCTAACTGAATAAAACGCCCATCACTTGCCTTGATCAGGTCCAGTAGGTTCTGCATGGAATAGACAGTGTTGGCATCAACCTTAAGCTCACCATCAAGTTCAAACCAATCCGTACGCTGCCGCAGGGATACCGACATTTGTGAACTGCTAAGGGTCTCTCCCAACCTGATCTTTTTCCCCTGGGGCCAGGTGAGTACAATCTTGTCTCCCATCGACTGCAGGGTTAGTAATCCTTCCAGTGCCGCTGCCGTTTCCTGCCAGTGCCATTCCCCTGGTGTAGATTCAAATAGATCCGGGCAGGCACTGGTCACTGACATCATTAGGTCTAGTTCAGCCTGAAGGTCTCGTTGAGTATGCAAGCGCTTGCCTTCAATCTCTGCAAAAATACTTGCCCCACCCGCACCGGGATGCAAAACAGGCCCCTTGGCAAGAGGCTGTACATGGAAGCTCAAACGCAGACCGGCATCATGTGTTTGCAGATGAACAAACAGACGGGAATCCGCCTCCACTTTCTCTGCCTGGGTTTCCGTCACGCCTGCTACATCAGAATGAACCGTCAACAAGGGTGCTATGGCTGAAATACTTTCAAGCACCTTATCCTTTGCAGACAAGGGCACTTCAAGACCTTTGAAATCCAGAATATTGGCAATGCGAAGATGCTCTTCCGAAAATTGATAGATGCGATATCTTTCAGGCGTTTCTTGCATCACGAGGCATTCATCATTGTCGGAATATGGCTCCAACGAAATCCTTAGGTGCCCATCCTGTTCACGAACCTGCAGTTCCGGGCTACCCTCAACAAATTCAATCCTGGTGTTTGAATGTTTCAGTGAATAGATATCAGGATGATCTATGGCTGCAAGCATCGCCTCGCGACTGCTCAGGTAGTAGGTGAATTTTCCATAGCCATAATAGTCAGTGGATCTGTCTCGTTCAATACACTGAATCAGGCTCTTGTCCTTTTCCGTAATATAGGGAAAGCTGTCAGTTTCCTCAGACAAACGTTTCAGCGAAATAGCTTTACCGGCACTCCAGCTGCCATTTTTTTTAAGCTTCTGCTCTTTCGCCTTGAAGCTGACACCGCCATAACTTTCATCCAGAAACCAGGCAAGGCGGGATGTACCAGAAGGCTTCTTTACTTTCTCCACCGGGCTGTCCGACAGCTTCATCAGGGCATTAAGAGAGCGCTCCCAACCTTCCATTCTGGGCAGCACTTCTAACAACCCTGGACCTTGCAGCGTTCCTCTTACCTGTTGCGCCGATCCTAAGGCTGTCAGCACCAGATGACATTGCTCTGCAAACCACCGATAACCGGCTGCTTCTGCTCGCCCCGTGACCTGTTCCATTTTTTTAATAAATGCGTCGTCCGGTGACCCATTGCTCCATAGCAGTGCGAGACTCACCAACAATGTTTCAAAAGGCGCGTAGTGAGTAAGCGGTTGGCTGAACACGCTGCGTTCATAGGAAGTACTGCCATCGTTAATTTCACGGATAATTTGAATGGTGCTCATAGAAATTCCGTGTAGATCGACAAAGGAATCCTTTTCAATGGCATTTATTTGTTGCTTCGCCAGAGCTGCGTTATCTACCTGCTCGCCGGATGCCTGACCCTTGAGAAGCGCAAGCAAGTAGATAACACCAGGAAAACCATGGATCGCTATACGTCGTTTTCTGGTTGCCTTGCGTGTGCGAGCAATAAAGTTGTCAAATCTGGCAAGTGCACCGTTATTATCGCCCCGTATAAACGCCAGACAGCCTAATAGGCATTCCGATTGCAACGTACTCAGGTTCATCAGATCTTCTTCCAGGTGCTGCCATTCGCCCCTGAGCAGTTTCTGTTCATAATATAGCTCGAATAAAGGAGCCAACGACTTGTTGTTAGCTGTTTTGTTGGCAGAGACATGGTTAGTAGCAGTACCCCTGCCTGACCCTTCACTGCCACTGGCACAGGTGCCATCCTCATCATCACGTCCGAAAAGAATATTGCCCAATAATTCATAAAACCTTGTGTGGTCTGCCCAGTCATGGATTCCACGTTCAAGTATTGGTCTGAATACCTGATAACGAACCTCTGGGGATAAGGTTTCAAACCAAAATTCAATCACTGGATTGGCACAGAGCTCAACCAGCAAACGAGCCAGATCCTGATCAGGTCTTCCCCAGGGATCGTCAAGGTCCAGCAATTCGAAAACCCTTGAATCATCCTCATCGAACAACGCATATCTCAACTGTCGCTGGATCTGGTCAATAGGAAAATGTGAATAGCGATATCCATACTCTTCACGTATCGGCACAAAAATGAGAGCAAGCTTAACGATATCGGCATAAGAACCGTCAGCCACGGTTTCAAAGGTTAACCATTCAGCCAGGTACGAGTGACAGCTCAAGCGCCCATTACTGATTTCAAGCAGATTCCTGTCTTGTAACTTGTCCTTAAAGGATCTGTCCAGGACGCTGTCGAGTCCGATGTAGCGCTTATTACGTCCACCAAGCGCCTGCAGAATCTTCTTCAGTGTGGCTTGATTCGTCGGTTCGTAGACAACGGAGATGACCTGCAGAATCAGCTTTTCATGAGGGAAGAGGCGATCATAGTGGTCAACGAGCTGCGGAAATATGTCGTTAGACATGGGTCACCGAGGTAAGGGTGCTTAAGTAATAATTCTTCGCAGTAATAATTTTTAAAGCCTTGTTCGTTAAAATTGCATTAATTGAAATCGTACTTATTGTAGCCGGATCCATTTTTCTGGTTATTCTCAACGTAAAATTTTGGTGACAACCCACATAAAAGTATTATAAAAATGCGAATTTCCCAGCAAAAATTAGCGCCAATACATAAACAGCAAGCGGGCAATCACGAGGCGTCCCGTTAAGCACCTTGATCACCGCATAGGTGACAAATCCCAGACCGATACCATCCGCGATGGAAAAGGAAAGTGGCATGGCGATGGCACATATAACAGCTGGCGTACTCTCTGTGTAATCCTGCCAATCGATATCCGCAAGGCTGGATAACATTATGCAGGCGACAAAGAGCAAAGCTGCAGCCGACGCATAACCCGGGATGCTCTGTGCCAATGGTGCAAAGAACAGACAAAGTAAAAACAGTACGCCGGTCGTCACCGCTGTTAATCCGGTACGACCACCCGCTTCGACACCTGCGGCACTCTCAATAAAACTCGTGGTAGACGATGTACCCGCCAGCGAGCCAACGACTGTCGCACCAGAATCAGACAGTAGCGCCATTCTAAGCTTAGGCATCTTACCATCCGGCGTCATCAAATTCGCTCGATTGGCCACACCCACGATAGTTCCAGCTGTATCGAATACATCCACCAACAACAATGTCAGGATGACCGTCACCATGGACAAGTCAAATGCTGCTGCGATGTCGAGCTTCAACATGACAGGTGCAACAGATGGCGGAACAGATACAATTCCCTTGAACTCGGTCACACCCGCGAGCCAACCAAGAATTGCTGCACCCAACATACCAATAATCACCGCCCCGGTTACTTTTCGTGCACTCAACGCTGCGATAACGGCAAACGACAACAAACAGATCGCCGGTGCAAATTGTGTGAGGTCACCAAAAGCAACAAGCGTCGCTGGGTTGTCAACCACGATCCCTGCGTTCTTGAGCGCGATAAATCCGAGAAAAAACCCAATTCCCGAGGCGATACCGAGTTTAAGATTTTTCGGTATGGCATTGATTAACCATTCCCGAATAGGTAATACGCTCAGCACGATAAAAATGATGCCGGAAATAAATACAGCGCCAAGGGCAGTTTCCCAGGTATGCCCCATACCAAGCACAATGCCATAGGTGAAAAAAGCGTTTTGACCCATACCGGGCGCCATGGCGATCGGGTAATTCCCAAGAATCCCCATCGCGATGGAACCGAATGCAGCTGCAATACAGGTGGCGACAAAGACTGCACCAAAATCCATCCCTGCCTGAGACAGGATCGCTGGATTCACCACCGTGATATATGCCATGGCAAGAAAAGTTGTCAGTCCGGCAATCAGCTCGATGCGAATACTGGTCTTATGTTCTGATAATCGGAAAAAGTTGTCGAGGAAATCCATAAAGCTCCATATACTCTGTATTCAATAAAACGTATTCGATAAGACGTATTCAATCGAACGCATTCAATTCAATATCCACAACCGACAAGAATAACAAATTAATGGATAAACATTTCATTTCTGCAAACGAATTACTTGAAGACTCTTTTCGCCTGGGCAGTATGATCTGGGCAAGTGGATTCAGACCGGCTTTTATTATCGGCGTTTGGAGAGGCGGCACACCGGTCGGTATCGCTGTTCAGGAATATCTCGAATTCAGGGGCGTTGAAACAGACCACATTTCAATACGCACCTCCTCCTATCATGCCATTGGCGAGCGCGAGAAAACCGTGAAGGTTCATGGCATGCAATATGTCATTGACAACATTAACTCCGATGATGCATTGCTACTCGTCGATGATGTGTTCGATTCAGGTCGTAGCATCGTCGCCATTCTGGACGAACTTAAAAATAAAACGCGCCGCAATCTGCCGGATACGATAAAAATTGCGACCCCCTGGTACAAGCCGGAGAAAAACATCACGGATATCACACCGGATTTCTATCTCCATGAAACAGACCGCTGGCTGGTGTTCCCTCATGAGTTGGTTGGTCTAAGCACAGACGAAATTCTAAAAGGGAAATCCTACTTGAGTGAAGATTTCAAGAGAGATATCGAAACGCCGTAGCATTCAGCTCCCTCTTTTCACTTTCCTGACCAAACACCTGACCCAGCGCATGACCAATCGCATCCGCCTTACTCTGGTTAGTTTTCTGGCATACGCTGTCATGGCAGGCATGATCTCCCAGATCGGTATTATGATTAACCCAATGGCATCCTATTTCGGAAAGGAGGCAACGGACATAGCGAGCCAATTTAGCTGGCTAACCATCGGTATTCTTGTGGGGTCTGTCATCAGCCTGGGCATCTTTGACCTTGTTAAAATAAAGACGCTAAACATTGGCGTTTTCTCGGCAATTATCCTTTCAGTGGCCGGGCTCTATTTCACAGAGTCCTTTGTCCTAAACGCTTTGCTCTTCGGTACCATTGGTCTGTGCTGTGGTGTTGCACTACCGGCGGCAGCGATTGTCATCGCGAGAAGCTACGAGCCAGAGCGTAGAGCCACAATGCTGGTCATTACTGATGCTTCTTTTAGTCTCTCTGGTGCACTCTGCTCTACCCTCGCAGTGGTCTACCTATCATGGGGAAGTCATTGGAGCAGCGGTTTCAGTACAGTGGCAATCCTCGCCTCTTGCGCACTCATCATCACACTTTTCTCTGGATTCCCGGAAGTCCAACCGGAAGAAAAAAGCAATCCGATAACGGAACTACTCGCATGGCCGATATCGGTATATCTTTGTATGACTGCATTGTTTGTCTATCTGATCGGGCAGAATTTCATCCTGATCTGGATACCGGGCTATGCAGAGACCCTACCGAACGTTAGTGCCGATGACGCCGGTGGGCTTGTCAGCAACTATTGGACCGGCATGTTCGTTGGCCAGCTACTCGCCGTCGCTATGCTTGCTAGATTTCGCGTTGCAACGCTTGCACTGATCGCATCGATACTGGCACTGATTGCGACCTTCCCTCTTTGGCTGGTCGAGGATATTAACCTGCTATCCACGATGACATTTGTCTGGGGAATGTTCACACTGGGATTGTTAAAACTAATACTATCCTGGGCGACAGAAATGGTGAGTGTACCCAGCCCGCGACTCATTTCTGCCCTGCTGATGGCTGCGACGCTGGGCACGGCGGTTAGCCCGGCATTGAGCAGTCAACTGGTTGACTTGACCAATATTCAAACGCCAATCCAGGTTGGCTCCTACTGCTTCCTTGGAATCACAGTGCTCTTAATACTCGCCCGGATAAAAAAATGACCAACAGCATTTCAGATACAAAAACTCCAGACACACAGATCCCGGTTATTTTCGACACAGATCCGGGTATTGACGATGCCATGGCATTGATTTTTTTAAACGCCTGCAAACAGTTTTCACTAAAAGGCATCACAACTGTTTTTGGCAATGCAAGTATCGAAAATTGTACTCGTAATGCACTCTACCTGTGTGAACGTTTTAATATTGAAGCACCCGTATTCGTCGGCGCAGATAGGACAATCACCGGTGATGCCAGAGAAGACTATCCGGCTTTTGTACATGGAGATGACGGCCTGGCCAATCTTAATGCCTCTCCTGTGACACGTAAGGCAGACGGGCGTTCCGCCACTGACTTTCTGATTGAAGCGGCAGCACAGTATCCAGGAGAGCTGGTCGTGATTGCGGTTGGCAGGATGACTAATCTTGCGCTCGCTATTCAAACAGACAGATCGTTCGCCACTAATGTCAAAGAAGTGGTAATCATGGGTGGCGCTGTGGATGTGCCAGGTAATGTAACCCCCTGGGCGGAAGCGAATATTATCGGCGATCCTGAAGCGGCAGGCATATTATTCGACAGTAATATCACTGTGACCCAGGTGGGTCTCGATGTGACCATGAAAACAATCATGTCCGCGTCCTACATTGAGACGCTAACGGATAAATGCGGTGACGCTGGGAAGCTCCTTTCAGAAATTACACCCTACTACCTGAACTTTTACAAAAACAGAACCGGGGTTAATGGTTTCGCCTGTCATGATTCTTCTGCCGTTGCACACCTTGCCGATTCGAAAATTCATGGGATGAAAAGGGGCATGTTATCAGTTGAGCTAACAGGAGAAGAACGTGGCCGCACCAGATTCAGCGAAAAATCCGATGGGCTACATTTACTTTGTGCAACTGTTGACGCGGACCGGTTGCTGGATCTTTATGAGAAAAGTCTGATGGGGGCATACGCTTGATCGTCGCCATTGCCTGCTCGCATATCGGTAGCGATCAATTCCCTGCAACATGACTTGCACGAATTTTTTCCTGGATATGCTCACCAGCAGTAATGGGCTCAAACCTGGCAGGATGGTCTTCATCAATGCAACTTGGCAGCACTTCTACCGGCGTCGATGAATCCGGGTCAACGAACACGGCGATGGAGGAACGTGGAACATTACCCAATCTCGGCAATACTCGATGCAGAGTCGATTTGAACCGCCCATTGGTCCATCGCTCCATCAGGTCTCCTGTATTCACAACGATAGCACCCTCGACTGGGTCAGCGTCTATCCAGGCTCCATTATCATAAACTTGCAGCCCACCGATATTGTCCTGAAATAGTAGCGTGATCAATCCATAATCTGTATGAGCACCAGCGCCTAACTGGCCCGCTTCGACACTCTGTTCATCTATTGGTGGATAGTGTAGCAATCTTAAACTGATATTCTCACCCGAGTGATACTTCACAAAGAAATCTTGCGGGACGCCCAGAATCATCGAGAATACTTGTTGAACTTTAGCCGCGCTACTCACACAGTCGAGATAGAACTGGTTCATGGCATCACGGAAATGATCAGACGGCCAGCGCTCATCAGTCTTGTCATGTAGAGGGACATTACGCATGGTGAAAGTTTCCTTGATGTCTGACGCCTGCGTCGGGTCCAGATATTCAACTCCAAGAGATTGATAGCCGAAGTTTTCTTCTGCGGAACCATAAGCAGATTTGGCCTTTTTCTTTTCTGGCAGCGAGAAGAATGCCTCGCCAAGCAGAAAGACCTCATTTAATTGGGACGGGCTCACATCCAGGTTTTTAACAGCCATGAAACCAGTGGTGGAAAGTGCATGATCAATGTCCCGGCCGATTGTCCGCAGCGTATCCGGGCTATCAAGATCAAAAGATGAAAAGTCAATTTCCGGGAGTTTCATGATTATTTCCTCATGGCTAACCAACTGATTAAGGCGACTCTATCATCACTCGATAAGTTAGTGACATTGCCTAATGGCATGTAGTTGCTTTGCAGCGCCACCTGAATTCTGGTTGCACTAGTTGTGACATCATCTAGACTGGCCATCACAATACCAGCAGGAGCGGCAGCAAACCCCGGATAGCTGGGAGACGCTGAATGGCACACGGTGCAATTATTCTGGACTATCGCCATTGCCTCCTCATTGGAAAGCCCATTATCCGTTGCGACAGTTGGTGCCATTCTTTCGTAGCCAAGATAGGTTGCAAGGATTAGAAAAGCGCCAATCGCTCGAACCAGTATCCACGGATTAACGACACCCCGATGGCGCAAATTGAAAAAGTGCCGGGCATACGCCATGACAGCCATCACATACACCAGAATCAACCAGTTGTATTCATGGCCGTAGAGGAATGGGTAATGATTGCTGATCATGCAGAAGAGTACTGGCAGCGTAAAATAGTTATTGTGAGTGGATCTGAGCTTTGCAAATTCGGCGAGACTGGCATCGGGTTCGCTACCTGCCTCAACGGCACGAACAAAAGATTTTTGTGCCGGGATGATGCCGAGAAAGACATTGCCCGCCATAATCGTTCCCATCACTGCACCAATGTGCAGATAGGCAGCACGATCCGAGAATAGCTGAACAGATAGCCAGGAAAGAAATGTCAGATAGATAACGAGCAATACAGCGAAGGCTATCGCATTGTGTTTCAGGGGCGAGCGAACAGCGATTTCATAAAAGCCAAGACCGAGACCCAGAAACCCAACACTCGCAAATACAGCGGTTTGTGGATCACTGATCCAATTATCCGGACCCACCAGGAAGGATTGAGCCTGTAAATAGTAAACAGCCACAACCAGCAATGTGCCCGTTATCCAGGTTGTATAGGCTTCCCATTTTGACCAATGCAATGTGCCTGGCCACTCTGGCGGTGCCAGATGATACTTGTTGAATTCATAGATGCCACCGCCATGAATCGACCAGAGGTCACCCTTGATTCCCTTGTCTTTTTTCCACTGGGGAGGTTCTTGCAGGCTATTATCCAGCCACACAAAATGAAGTGACGCGCCAATCCAGGCGATGCCCGTAATCAGGTGCAGCCAACGAACTATCAGGCTAAGCCAATCGACGATATACGCTTCCACTATTATCTCACCCGACTTCTTGAATTCTTTATGTTCTTATATTTCTGTAACAGGGAATTTATTATATTGTTCTACACCATGGCAATAGGTACGCTCAATTGAGCGGTCATCACCAAGAATCATATAGATGAACAATTCTTCACTGATATCCTGGCACTGCCCAAGGCGACGTTTCATGATGGGTGTAGGCGCGGGATCGAAAAGGACAAAATCTGCCTCTCTACCGACTTCAAAATTACCCACATGCTGATCCAAATGCACGGCCCTGGCATTGCCCAGTGTCGCCATATAAAACGCTTCATACGGATGTAGCGAATACTGCTGCATCTGACAGACCTTATAGGCCTCGGCAAGTGTGGCCAACATAGACAAGCTGGTTCCGCCGCCCACATCCGTCGCAATTGATACCGGAATATTCGCCGCGCGTAATTTTTCGAGGGGAATAAAACCGCTGCCGAGAAACAAGTTTGATGTGGGGCAAAATGCTATGCGGCCACCGTGATCTGCAAGCCTTGCAATTTCATCGTCCGTCAAATGGATACAATGTGCAAAAATAGATCTTTCTGTACTGAGCCCATGACTTTCATAAGTATCCAGATAATCTTTGGCATCCGGGTAGACGGATTTTATCCAGCGAATCTCATCCAGATTTTCAGACATGTGAGTTTGTAGCCAGACATCCGGAAACTCCTGCACCAGTTTTCCAGCCGACTGTAGTTGCGCCCGGCTGCTGGTGCCGGAAAATCGCGGTGTTACCGCATAACCAAGGCGACCTTTGCCATGCCATTGTTTGATCAACTCAACTGAATCTTCATAACCGGATTCAGCTGTGTCTTGTAGTGCCGGTAGAGCATTTTGATCCATCAATACTTTACCGGCAACCAGCCTCATGTCACGTTCCAGAGCAGCAGAAAATAACGCGTCTGTCGACTGCTTAAAGCTGGTTGTAAAAACAAACGATGTGGTGGTCCCAACCTGAAGACTGTAATCCAGAAAGTCATTGGCTGACTCTCTGGCGTAGCTTTCATCGTTATATTTTGATTCTGCCGGGAAGGTGTAATT
>CAZAZB010000004.1:0-29842 GCA_964489485.1 uncultured Pseudomonadales bacterium
CGAGTTGAGCCAATAGCGTCTCGACCTTGGCCTTATCCAGAGATTCACCCCGGGTTAGTTTTTTTAGCTTCTCATAGGGTTCGTCAACACCGTATTTACGCATCAACGTTTGTATGGGTTCGGCTAAAACTTCCCAGCTCTTGTCGAGGTCTTCTGCAAGTTTCTCTGCGTTGAGCTCAAGCTTGCCTATGCCTTTAAGAGAAGATTGATAAGCAATCAGTGAATAGGCGAGCCCACTGCCCAGGTTTCGCAGCACAGTAGAATCCGTCAGGTCGCGTTGCCACCGGGATATCGGGAGTTTCTCGGCAAGATGAGAGAGGATGGCATTGGCAATACCCAGATTACCCTCGGAGTTCTCAAAATCGATGGGGTTGACCTTGTGCGGCATGGTTGAGGAGCCTGTTTCTCCTTCAACAGTTTTTTGTTTGAAGTAGCCAATTGAGATGTAAGCCCAGATATCCCGATCAAAATCCAGCAGGATAGTATTGAACCGCGTCAGCGTCTGGAACAGTTCAGCGATATAGTCATGAGGCTCTATCTGGGTCGTGTAGGGATTCCAGTTGAGGCCAAGGGACTTGACGAAGGCTTCGCTTGCCTCCAGCCAGTCGACGTCAGGATAGCTGGCCTGATGAGCATTGAAGTTACCGACTGCACCATTTATTTTCCCTAAAAGCGGGGCTTTGCCAAACCGATCGATTTGCCGATTCAATCGCGCGACGACATTCGCCATTTCCTTACCCATGGTTGTTGGCGATGCCACTTGTCCATGGGTTCGGGAAAGCATGGGGATTGCAGCATATCGAAGTGCCAGAGCAGAAATCGCGTCTTTCACCTGTTGCATGAGTGGCAGCAAGACATCCCCGCGCATCGACTTGAGCATCAGTCCGTGTGATAGGTTATTAATATCCTCGGATGTGCAGGCGAAATGGACAAACTCACTGGCATTGATCAGCGCTTTCTCTCCCGTGGCCAGAATTTTTTCCTTCACAAAGTATTCAACGGCTTTTACATCATGATTTGTGGTGGCCTCGAATTGTTTGATTCGCTGTGCATCGGCGACGGAAAAGTGTTCAATTATGTCGGAAAGCTGATTCGACACTGAGGTTGATAGCGCCGGCAATTCTTCGATGCCTGGATGGGCGGCAAGAAACTGGAACCAACGAATTTCAACGAGAACCCGGTGGTAGATCAAGCCAAATTCACTGGCGGAACGACGCAACTGAGCCGTTTTCGTGGCATAACGACCATCGATTGGCGATATGGCGGTGAGCGGAGAGAGTTCAAGATCCATGTATTTTCCTATTGATATTCGACATTAAATTATATCTACATCTAGTTGAATATTAACAATATTTTAATCTTTTCAACGCCTGGTGTACCGATCGTCTGGTCAGTAGGAGTTGCCAGCGACGTCCGCCGAGTTGGTGCCACAATACAGCAGATCTGATGCCGCTGAGCAACAGGGCTCGAATACGGCTGATGTTGTTGTCATTTTTCAGGTGATTCTCTTTACCCAGTATGTTGATCCGAGGATCAAAGACACCTAACTCCGTTTCGTAAAGCGCCGCAAGTTCACTGACTAGCGATTGATCAATTCGGCGCCTGTTTTGTGCATGCACCTGGATATTTCTCTGGTCGTTGTCCTGGGCATCCCCCTGGTCGTGGCTTTGTGTATCAATTTGTTGATTGAGATTCCGTTTTTCATCGATAAGCGATATGCCGGCTCCAATTGCCCTGAGTTTCTCTGGATACCGGCTGACCTTGCGTTCCAGCTGGATCAAAGCGAGGACGTAGCGAACGACGTCAACGTGAGATTCAATATTGAACTTCTCGAACAATTCCCCTGCAACCCTGATCCCCGTCGCGATACCCGCAGTGCCCTCGTAGACATCAAGCGTGTTAGCAGGGTTTGTCACAAAGATACTGTTGAGGCTGGACTCGAGACTGGTTTGGCTTACCATTCCACTGCGAGCAATATTAGAGACAAGAAAGGCGGCCTGAACGAGCCCTGATAGCGCCATGACGCGCTCTGTTTCGGAATGCCTGTTAGTCATTTGATGCCAGCGCCCGTTTCATTAAAAGCACCCGATCCACCAAAAGTACCAATAGCACTGGCAGTATGAATAATACCTCCACCCAGGCAGATATCACCCTGGTAAAAACATGCCCACTGACCTGGCGTAACGGCTCTTTGTGGTTCTTCAAATACGACTTGCCAGACGCCATTATCAAGCTGTGTTAACTGGCATACCTGATCTGCTTGCCGATATCTAACCTTCACCATGCCATTAAAGGGGAGCAGGGGCGGCTCGTTAACCCAGTAAATAGTTTCGCAACTCATGCTAAGGCTTAACATAGCCGGGTGTTCTGAGCCCTGTGCAACGATGAGACGATTACTATCCAGATCCTTTGCGACAACATACCAGGGCGCATCACCAGCATTTTTAACACCGCCAATGCCCAGTCCCTGTCTTTGGCCGAGGGTATGATACATAAGCCCATCATGTCGCCCCAGTTCCAAACCATCGACGGAAATGATGATGCCGGGCTGGGCAGGAATGTAGGTTTGTAGAAAGTCCTTAAACCGCCTCTCTCCAATAAAACAGATGCCTGTTGAATCTTTCTTGCTGTGATTTGCCAGGCCATGTTTTTTTGCCAGTGCGCGAACTTCAGGTTTTTCCAGTTCACCCACTGGGAAGAGGCAATGCTTAAGTTGATTGGAGGACACAGATTGCAGGAAGTAGCTCTGATCTTTGTTGGGGTCGAGTCCCTTGAGCAACCTAACCTGACCCTCCTGGTGCTGTAGTCTGGCGTAGTGGCCGGTGGCGATCAGGTCGGCACCCAAAATTTTTGCGTAGTCGAGAAACACCTTAAACTTGATTTCACGATTACAGAGTATGTCCGGGTTTGGCGTTCTACCGGCTGTATATTCTGTGAGAAAGTATTCGAAAACATTATCCCAGTACTCTGCCGCAAAATTTGCTTCATGGAGCTGGATACCCAATTTATCGCAGACCCGCTGGGCATCCTCAAGGTCTTCTTTAGCGGTACAATAGTCTGTACCGTCATCTTCTTCCCAGTTCTTCATAAACAAGCCTTCTACCTGATACCCCTCTTGCAGTAGCAATAGAGCCGCAACGGAAGAATCTACACCGCCAGACATGCCGACGATGACGCTCGAGGATTCTTTAGTTTTGTCAGACATTTTTTCCTGGCGCATTGATGAAACACTGATGATAGATGAAACACTAATGATAGATAGATGAAACAATTGTGGTCCCGGTTCACCCCCTGTTGTCGAAGGTGAGGTCGTGAAAGTATCAGCCTTCAAGCGCATTTTACGCCAGACCAGCCATTGCTTCCATCGACTCGCGTAATCAGGCGTTGAATAGCACAGAACCGGTGTACAATTGCTTTCCCTAAGGACAATCGATGACCAAAGAGATCACAATGAAGTCGAGCCATGAAGTTTCCAGCCACGCCCACCTAACGCACCTTGATGAGGATGGGAATGCCAGAATGGTGGATGTGAGCGGCAAGGATCTTACAGTGCGAGAGGCAACGGCGCGAGCCAGTATCAGTATGAAACCTGAAACATTGGCGCTAATTGAACAGGGCTCCCACAAGAAGGGTGACGTTTTTGCCGTCGCAAAAATAGCCGGTATTCAGGCAGCAAAAAAGTGTTCAGATCTGATTCCTTTATGCCACCCACTGGCACTGTCCTTAATTGATGTTTCGTTCAATATAAACCGAGAGCTAATGAAGGTCGACATTCATGCCCGGTGCCGTTTAACAGGACAGACTGGCGTGGAGATGGAGGCATTGACGGCGGCGTCGGTCTCGGCCTTGACGATTTATGATATGTGTAAGGGTGTTGACAGGGCCATGGTGATTGGTGACATTGAACTAATGACCAAGACCGGCGGCAAATCAGGTGACTGGACGCGGGGATCAGAGTAATGATTAAGGTCGTTTTCTTTGCCAGTCTTCGCGAAACACTTGAAACCAGTGATTTGCTTGTCAGTCACAAAGACGAATTGGATGTCAGCCAACTCATTGATGAACTGGCTGTCACAAATGGGACACACTTCAAGGAGGCTCTCGTGCAGCGGAATATCCTGGTTGCGATTAACCAGGAGATGGTCGAGTTAAGTGCGAGAGTCAAGGATGAAGATGAAGTCGCATTTTTCCCGCCGGTAACAGGTGGTTAAAGGTGAAAAGAAGAATCTCAATACAAGCGGAAGAATTCGATACCGGGGATGAAATTAAAAACCTCGAAGCGAGTGGTGTTGGCGGGGTTAATAGTTTTGTTGGTGTTGTACGGGATATGAACGAAGGTGATTCCGTTAGCGGGCTTTTTCTGGAACACTATCCAGGCATGACAGAGAAACAGATCGGTACTATTATTGATGAAGCAGTCAATAGATGGGACATCAAAGCTGCGACTGTCATTCACCGAATAGGACAGCTGTCACTGGCGGACGAAATCGTGTTTGTGGGTACATCCAGTCCGCATCGAGGCGATGCATTCCGGGCAACCGAATTTATAATCGACTACCTCAAGACACGCGCGACATTCTGGAAAAAGGAAACAACCACAGAAGGTGATCGCTGGCTGGAAACCAGGGATAGTGATGTTGAAGCTGCCAAAACCTGGCAATGACCCTAAATTGAAATTTCTTTCAAGCCACCCGACGGCAAACCGTTTGTCTTCCAGATGCCAATGCTAGAGCGATAGAGCCTTAGTGTCGGGAATCCCACTGCGGCCGTCATTCGTCGCACCTGTCTGTTCCGACCTTCCTTTATTGTCAGTGAGAGCCATGAGGTTGGAATGGCTGCACGATACCTGATCGGTGGATCTCTGGCAGGAAGCGGAGAATCAATTTTCTGTGCAACTGCCGGGCGCGTGGGTCCATCCTTCAAATTAACTCCTTTTTCCAGCTGTCTTATGGCTATGTCATTGATTGAACCCTCAACCTGAACCCAGTAGGTTTTGGCCATCTTGTGGCGGGGGTTGGAAATTTTGGCCTGCAGCTTTCCATCATTCGTGAGAAGAACAAGCCCTTCAGAGTCCTTGTCCAGACGACCAGCTGCATAGAAACCGCTTCTTGAGATAAAGTCTGCCAGGGTCGGTGACTCACCGGTAAACTGACAAAGTACCCCATAAGGTTTGTTGAATAGGATTAGCTGCGACAAGGCAATCGCTTTGATCGGCTACTATTTATCATCAGAACAGTCTGTCATCAGAACTTTTAGCAGGTGCCAGGGCGCGGGGAAATTCTGCATCAGGCAGCGGCAGTCTCTGGTGAGATCAGTTATCGGCTGCAGGAGGTTGGTCCGCGGGTGTGTGCTGGTCGGGACCGTCGGAGTCCTCGGTGGGGCTAATATTGATGGCGTGCGCTCCTTTAGGACCTTCCAGTATCTCAAACTCAACCAGTTGTCCCGCTTTCAGGGTTTTGTAGCCATCCATTTTGATGGAAGAATAGTGAGCAAAATAATCTTCTCCACCTTCTTCAGGTAGAATAAAACCGTAGCCCTTGGCATTGTTAAACCACTTCACGCGACCAGTTGGCATAGCGGGATGACCTCGCATCATCATGTTATCCGTAAGCTAAATACTTGATTTGGCGGATAAGTTGCTACTTTAGAGTCAAAAAAGACATCAGGTCAAGGCTGGATCGAAGAATCTGGTACATTTCGGGCGATTTTCCCACACGATTCTTCCGGTTATACACTAAAAAAAACTGATGAATACGCGAGAGCAATCACTGTTAAAAGTGTAGGATGGTGGTGTATGCAGGCAGTATCTAAACTGCATATGAACCGTATCTAGAAATAGTATTGATGAGGACAAGATAAGCAGTATGGAGGGTTGAAACCTTCCAGTTGAGCGCCATAACTAATGAAGACGATATACACAACCTTATATTTGGAAGAAAAGATCTTAGAAAGAGAGTTTTTGAAGAGCACGTTTTACGCCAGTTTTGTTACGGGTGGCGCCGCTGATGACTCCAACGATGACTCCAACGATGACTCCAACGATGATGCGCAGCGGGACCGGGGCATAGGCGTTCTGGAAGCGCCAGTCAAACCGAAGCTAAAAAGACCCCCCATGTACAAGGTCATTTTGGTTAACGATGACTATACGCCAATGGAATTTGTGGTCGAGGTGCTGGAGGTTTTTTTTGGCATGAACAGAGAAAAAGCGACCCAGGTGATGTTGGCGGTTCATACGACGGGTAAGGCTACCTGCGGCATATTTACACGAGATATTGCTGAAACCAAGTCAGCACAGGTCAACCAGTATTCACAAGAGAATCAACATCCTCTGGTATCCGATGTTGAAGCGACAGACTAAGCAGGACCAAGTATGTTAAGCAAAGAATTAGAAGTAACACTCAACCTGGCTTTCAAAGCAGCAAGGGTAAAACGTCATGAGTTGATGTCCGTGGAACACCTTTTATTATCGTTACTCGACAACAATTCCGCAGTGGCGGTGCTTGATGCATGCGATGCAGATGTCGATAAACTAAAAAAAGAACTCGGCGATTTTCTTGATGCTACAACGCCCTTGATTCCAAAAAATGAGTCGGACAGAGAAACCCAACCTACACTTGGTTTCCAAAGAGTGCTGCAAAGAGCGGTGTTTCATGTCCAATCCTCGGGGAAAAAGGAAGTTACCGGCTCCAGTGTTCTGGTGGCCATATTCAGCGAGCAAGAAAGCCATGCGGTCTATTTGCTGAAACAACAGGAAGTCAATCGCATTGATGTGGTCAATTACATTGCCCATGGCACTCGAAAAGATGGACGGGAAGATGAGGCAACGCCATCTGACAGTATTGATGAGGCGAGCACTGAAGAAGAAAAACAGCCTAGCCCACTGGAAGCATACGCTACAAATCTCAATGAACAGGCGAAGAAAGGATTTATTGACCCGCTTGTTGGCAGGCACGATGAGGTTGAACGGGTTGTTCAGATCCTTTCCCGGCGCAGGAAGAATAATCCACTTCTTGTGGGTGAGGCAGGCGTCGGCAAAACAGCTATCGCCGAAGGGCTGGCAAAACTAATTGTTGATGGACAGGTTCCAGAGATTATCAGTGACAGTATCGTTTATGCGTTGGATCTTGGGGCCTTGCTTGCGGGCACTAAATATCGAGGAGACTTTGAAAAACGACTTAAAAGCTTGCTGGGTGAATTGAAGAAAGAGAAGAATCAAGTTTTGTTCATTGACGAAATCCATACAATTATTGGAGCAGGTGCCGCATCTGGCGGCGTAATGGATGCATCGAATCTGTTAAAGCCTCTACTTGCCTCGGGTGAAATCCGTTGTCTTGGTTCCACAACCTATCAGGAATATCGTGGTATTTTCGACAAGGATAGAGCCTTATCCAGGCGTTTTCAGAAAATCGATGTGCTTGAACCAAGCGTCGAAGATACCTACCAGATCCTCAAGGGCTTAAAATCCCGCTTCGAAGAACATCATCAACTTAAATATACTGACCGTGCCCTTAAAGTTGCTGCCGAACTTGCAGACAAGTATATTAATGATCGATATATGCCCGATAAGGCAATTGATGTGATTGATGAGGCAGGTGCCTACCAGCAACTACAGCCTGCTAATAAGCGCAAGAAACAAATAGGCGTTTCCGATGTAGAAAAGATGGTGGCAAAGATAGCGCGAATTCCACCAGCAAGCGTTTCTTCTTCAGACAAGAAAACGCTGAAAGATCTGGAGACCAATTTAAAGATGGTCATTTTTGGCCAGGATGAGGCAATTGAATCTCTATCCAGTGCTATTAAGTTGTCGCGGGCAGGGCTGAAGGAGGGTGATAAACCTATTGGTTCATTCCTGTTTTCAGGACCAACGGGTGTCGGCAAGACGGAAGTCTGCCGCCAGCTTGCCAGCATCATGGGTGTCGAGATGGTTCGATTTGATATGTCTGAATATATGGAGAGACACACTGTTTCAAGACTTATCGGCGCTCCCCCAGGCTATGTAGGCTACGACCAGGGTGGTCTGCTAACAGAGGCAATTAATAAACAGCCCCATTGCGTCTTGCTTCTAGACGAGGTAGAAAAGGCGCATCCGGATGTATTCAATTTACTTCTACAAGTCATGGATCATGGCACGCTGACTGATAATAATGGGCGAAAAGCCGATTTCAGAAACGTCGTACTCATCATGACGACAAATGCTGGCGCACAGGAAATGAGCCGAAGTTCCATTGGTTTCACGACTCAGGATCATTCAACCGATGGTATGGAAATATTGAAAAAAATATTTACGCCAGAGTTTAGAAATCGGCTGGACAATATCATCCAGTTCCAACCCTTATCACGTCAGGTCATTCGTACTGTAGTTGATAAGTTTCTGGTTGAGATTCAGGTCCAACTGGATGACAAGAAGGTCAATTTGATTATCAGCGACGAGGCGCGCGAGTGGCTAGCTGACAATGGCTATGACGAATTGATGGGTGCAAGACCCATGCAACGGCTTATTCAGAATAAGATCAAAAAAGAACTTGCGGAAGATATTCTATTTGGCCGTTTGGCGAAGAACGGGGGAGAAGTGCATGTTCTTGTGGAAGATGGGGAACTTGTTCTAGCGATTGATGAGCCCATAACGGTATAGACGCGCGTCAACTGCGTCTAACGGTCGGGACTATTCCCTGAAGGTAATTCTGCCTTTGGTGAGGTCATAGGGAGTTACTTCTACTTTTACGCTGTCTCCTGTTAAAATTTTGATGTAGTTCTTTCTCATCTTACCGGATATGTGCGCAGTCACTATGTGACCGTTTTCGAGTTCAACTCGAAACATGGTGTTCGGCAATGTATCCACTACCGTACCACTTAATTGAATCTGTTCTTCCTTAGCCATTCATTCCTCAAACTTGAAATATGGGACGAAAATCGCCCTCATGTAAAACGCGGTGCATTTTGCCTCAATTGGCTGGATATGGCAAAGACCTATTATCAGGGTCTATTCATGGGGTGATTAGTTGAGGTCTGGACAGCTGGAATCTCAAACGTGGGGCTTATGTAGATGCGCGCAACAATTGCATCACTTCATCGGCGTGCCTCGTCGGGAACACCTGTATCATCGTTCTAGATTCGTTAGTCAGGGCGACACGATAATCAACTGTGATGCAAAGACCTTCGCCTTTGTAGCCAGAGACTCTGAATATATGGGCGTCATCACTTTCATCCAGATTGTTGTAATCAACCTTGTGTACCGCAGTGATATCACTACAGATAATGTCTACCTGTTCTCCTTTCTCTGTTCCTCGAATAAACAGCACATAACCCATCTTCCCATTCATGAGTCGCCGAAATTTATAATGAATACGAATGCCATGGGTGACGCTGATGATGGCATGTAGGGTGATGATGCCAAATAGAACAAAAAGTGCTGAGTAAAAGGTTTTTGCAGGATCAGTTGAAGTACCATAATAAAGCGGCAGAACGAAAAACGAAAGCAAGCCTCCGGCAACGACGGACCAAATAATCCGGTAGAATTGCGTCGCAGGAACCCGTTCTTTGTAATCTTCCTTCGGGTGATAAAATTTAACGGACAAATTTCTGCCAATGGTTATCGACATAAATTTCTATCGGCTGGTAGTCTATTTTGTAATTCATTTTTTGACTCTCCTTGATCCAGTAGCCGAGATAAAGATAGTCCAGGGACATTCGTCTGGTTTCCTCAATTAGCCAGAGTACCGCAAAAACACCGAGGCTTCTGTTGTCTTCTGCTGGGTCAAAAAAAGTATAGATAGCAGAGAGGCCATCATCCAGTCGATCTGCAACAGTGACTGCCAATAATTTTTCTCCGCTGCGAAATTCAAAAAATACAGCTTCTGGTCGTCCATGCACCAGGAAAGACTCAAATTGTTCTTCGTCGGGAGGAAACATATCACCATCGGCATGTCTTTCGTTTATGTAGGTTCGGTAGAGTTCGAAGTACTCGCGGCTAGCGATAGGTTTGACTTCGCTGACTCGCAAGTCCTGATTTTTTTTGATGACGCGCTTATGACTTTTCCTGGTTGTATAGTCAGAAACGATAACCCGCGCAGGGATGCAAGACTTGCAAGTCTCACAATAGGGTCGGTAAATATGATTACCACTTCGTCGAAAGCCAACTGTAGAAAGTGCTGAATAGAGTTCAGTGCTAACCTCTGCTAAGGGGTCAACAAACAAGGTTGTTGCTTTACGGTCAGCAATATAGCTGCAATCGTGTGCCGGCGTGGTGAAAAACCTTAGTTCAGCAAGAGATGTCATTGGGTCGAGACATTACCATGTTGGAAGAACAGATGGCATCCCATCCCAATTGATGCTGGCGGCGAAATTTGTATTTTCACGCAGGTATCCCGCAAACTCTTTTCTGGAAATCTCCCCGGCGCCGAGTGACCTTAGATGTTCATTAGACATCTGGCAGTCGATTAGTGGGCAATGAACCTCTGCCATCAGTCGGTTCAAGTAGGCAAAGGCGACTTTCGATGCATCCGTTACTCGATGAAACATCGACTCGCCAAAAAAGAGCCGCCCGATGCCCACACCATAGAGACCACCCACCAGATCAGTTCCCTGGTAGCATTCAATGGAATGGGCAACACCTCGTCCCGCGAGCGCTATGTAGGCATCTTTCATCTCATCGGTTATCCAGGTGCCAAATAAGTCATGTCGCGGCAGACGGCAGGCTTCAATCACTTCCTCAAACGCTGTATCTCGTCTGACCTCAAATCGGTTCTGTCGGAGAACTTTTGCGAGGCTACGACGGGGTCTAAACTCCGCTGGAACGATGACTGACCTTGGGTCAGGCGACCACCAGAGAATAGGTTGATCATCCTCATACCAGGGGAATATACCCCGACGGTATGCCTCTACCAGACGGGCGCTAGAGAGGTCTCCGCCAACAGCAAGGAGTCCATTGGGTTCGTTCAGGGCAGAGTTAAGCGGTGGAAACACTAGCGTGTCTGGGTCTAGCCATGGAATATCGATCATCGACCGGGCAGTCATGATTGCGTTGCCGAACAGTTGGACTCGGGTGTCTTAGAGGTCATCCAGGTATTTTTCGGCATCCAGTGCAGCCATACAGCCAAAACCCGCAGACGTTACTGCCTGACGATACACCTGGTCGGCAACATCTCCGGCAGCGAATACACCGGGTACACTCGTGGCTGTGGCACCACCTGCTAGTCCTGTTTGAATCTGGATATAGCCGTTATTCATCTTTAGCTGTTTCTCAAAAATTCCGGTGTTGGGTGTGTGCCCGATTGCTATGAACACACCTCGCAGCTCGAATTCTGTTGTCTCGCTGCTATCTACCTGGCGAATTCGCATACCGGTGACGCCCATTTCATCGCCGAGAACCTCATCAAGAGTACTGTCCCATTGAATGTGGATATTGTCTTTTTCAATAACCTTGTTTTGCAGAATTTTTTCGCCTCTAAATTTATCACGGCGATGTACCATGTACACATCAGAGGCGATATTGGAGAGGTAAAGTGCCTCTTCCAGCGCTGTATTACCGCCGCCGATCACAGCAACTTTTTGTTTTTTATAAAAGAATCCATCGCAGGTTGCACAAGCACTGACGCCTTTACCCTTGTATTCTTCTTCCGATGCCAGCCCCAGATACTGGGCTGAAGCGCCCGTCGTAATAATCAGGGCATCACAAGTGTATATTGCACTATCGCCGTGAAGTCTGAAGGGTTTACTGTCCAGTTCAGCTTTGTTGATATGATCGAAGACGACTTTGGTATCAAATCTTTCGGCATGAGCCTGCATATCGGCCATCAGGACCGGTCCCTGAAGTCCTTCTGCACCAGCGGGCCAGTTATCCACATCGGTTGTCGTCGTCAACTGACCGCCGGTTTCAATGCCGGTGATCACAACCGGATCAAGATTCGCTCGTGCAGCGTAGATAGCGGCAGTCAGCCCGGCAGGTCCAGACCCTAGAATGAGCAGCTTATGGTGAATTTCTTCCATCAATCCCTCGAGTAATTATTTGGACACTTGAATCACTGACCTTTCACCGATCCGAGTGATTTTAACGGCGCCAATGATACCTCAGGAAGAGGGATGCAACTAGCTTTTGGTAGCGTATAAAGACCAGTATTATGTGGGCGAGGTAAATATGCCAGAATTGAGATGCAGCGCCGGGGGGTCTAAGAAAGAAGAGAAAGAGATGTATAAATTCCAATTCTCCATATATGATGTAAGGGTTTGATTAATAAAGATATTCCATCGCCAATTCAGCTGGCCAGATTAAGAGGTAGCGAGTTCGTGTTTCAATGTACAGATCGTGGCAACACGCCTGCAGATTCTGTTCCTAATTTGATGGCTGACCTGAATGACTAACAAAATTAGAGGGTTGCAGTCGATGCTTAACATCGTCACTTTCCGATTAGGAACTCGCTAGCGTGGCACGAGCCAAAAACACTAAATCGGATGCCCGCCAGGCCAGAGGTGAGGCGATCGATCACCTTTATCCAAGAATAAGAGAAGGTGGATTGATTGCATTGGTTGTTGCCTGCATCTATCTCAGTCTTGCGCTGTTGAGTTTTGACGCAAATGACCCAGGCTGGACCTACACCGGCACAGACGATGATGTCACAAATCTTGTCGGGTCGAGTGGTGCCTGGATTGCCGACGTTTTTCTCTCCATCTGCGGTTATATGGCATTCCTGTTTCCGTTGATGCTGGGTGTGCAAGCGTGGCAAATGTTTCGTGACCGGAAGTCTGAGCTGCCATTCAACTGGACAATCTTATCATTCCAGGCATTTGGGTTTTTTCTGACACTGGCTTCCGGGGCGGGCCTCGCAACACTTCATTTTTATGGCGCCGGGACAGAATTTCGAGAGGGTAGTGGCGGTATTACCGGCTCGATACTCACTGAATTTATGGTCCCGGTATTCAGTTATATCGGCGCAACCCTCATTCTGCTTGCCTCTTTTCTATTTGGGCTGACGGCATTTGCCGACATTTCATGGATTGCATTGATGGACCGTACAGGCGCTCTGGTACTGGGTGGCTTAGCCAAATTATCAGAAAGTTGGCATCATTTTATGCAGCGTCGTGCGGAAAATGCGGAAGTGAAGCAATCTATGCAGAGTCGAAAAGAGGCATTGGAGCGACATGTTGAAAAGAAAAAAAGCAGACCTGCGCTGCTCATTGAGGCACCGCCGCCACCCGCAACGGAAGAAAGTGCCAGAGTGGTACGCGAGCGACAGGGAAATTTGTTCAAAGTCGACGCGGTAAATGGTCTACCTGCGTTGCATTTACTTGATCCGAAGGAAATCAATAAGGACAGGGGCTATTCTGCTGATGATCTTGAAGCGATGTCCCGTTTGCTTGAGCTTAAACTGAAGGACTATAACGTTGATGTGGAAGTTGTTGCTGTCTATCCGGGTCCAGTCATCACCAGGTTTGAAATTCAGCCTGCCGCCGGTGTAAAAGTCAGCCGGATTTCGGGTCTGGCAAAAGATCTCGCTAGATCGCTTGCCGTCATCAGTGTGCGTGTTGTCGAGGTCATACCAGGTAAATCAGTCATTGGTATTGAGATCCCGAATGTTGACCGCGAGATCGTAAAGCTGAGTGAGGTACTGACATCCACCGCATACGATAACGCTCATTCCCCCCTGTCTCTTGCACTGGGCCATGATATTGCCGGTGAGCCGGTCGTCGTTGATCTGGCAAAAATGCCACACCTGCTAGTCGCCGGTACCACCGGCTCGGGTAAATCAGTCGGTGTCAATGCAATGATTTTGTCCATTCTTTTCAAGGCGTCACCAGAGGATGTGCGTCTGATCATGGTGGATCCCAAGATGCTTGAACTGGCAGTTTATGAGGGTATTCCACATCTGCTGACACCGGTCGTTACGGACATGAACGACGCCGCGAATGCCTTACGTTGGTGTGTAGCAGAAATGGAGCGGCGCTATCGTTTGATGGCCGCAATGGGTGTGAGAAATGTCGGTGGTTTTAATCGCAAGGTCAAGGATGCGGAAAAAGCTGGTACACCGATAAAAGATCCTCTCTGGATACCCGATCCACTGTTGGACGAAGAAGGACAGGAAGCACCTGATCTCGCCACACTGCCATTCATCGTTGTGGTCATCGATGAGTTTGCCGACATGATGATGATTGTCGGCAAAAAGGTTGAACAGCTAATCGCACGCATCGCACAGAAGGCGAGGGCAGCAGGCATTCACCTTATTCTGGCGACACAGCGTCCCTCTGTGGATGTCATTACAGGCTTGATCAAGGCCAATGTTCCCACGCGAATTGGATTCCAGGTCTCCAGTAAAATCGATTCGCGAACCATACTGGATCAGGGCGGGGCAGAGCAACTGCTCGGTCATGGTGACATGCTTTATTTACCTGCGGGTTCTGCACTACCTGTTCGGGTTCACGGTGCTTTTGTCGATGATGATGAGGTACACCGGGTTGTGGAAAGCTGGAAAGAATTGGGAGAGCCCAACTATCTGGCATCCATTCTGGATAAACGGGCTGACAGCGATCTATTGCCTGGTCAGACATCAAGCGAAGACTCTGATGAAGAATCTGATCCATTATACGATGAGGCCGTTGAATTCGTGACGCAATCAAGAAGAGCATCAATTTCCGCCGTCCAGCGGAAACTACGGATCGGCTATAACCGTGCCGCACGAATGATAGAAGCAATGGAAAATGCTGGTGTCGTGACGGAAATGAACACCAATGGTTCCAGAGAGGTCATTGCCAATGCACCCCCTGAATAAGACCTTTAGATGGCTCCTGACAACAGCAGTCATTGTTTTCTTACCAGCAGCCAATTCAGCAGAGCCGCTGAGTCATGGGCAACAACTCATTTCCTACCTGTCCAAAATCACAACGATCTTCGCGACTTTTGAACAGGCAACACAAGCAGACCGATCTCATCCCGGGGAGCGATACAGTGGCAGTCTCTGGATCGCGAAACCTAATCAGTTCAGGGTGAATACCGAGTCTCCCTCCGTCCAATCGTTAGTCTCAGATGGTCGTGATCTATGGACCTACGATGAAGATCTTGAACAGGTGGTGGTGAGCCGCTTAAATACAGACATCAATCAGGTACCCCTGTTGCTGTTCAGCAGTGACGTCGACAACCTTGAGGCATCTTACAACATTGACGGATACACCGACGAAGATGGTGAGCATTTCCTTTTGCAGCCTATTTCCGAGATCAGTTTATTCCAGAACCTGCGTATTGATTTTAAGGGCGATATTCCGACTGCCATCAGTATTGCCGCTACCACAGGCCAAAGAACAACAATTTCGCTGAAGGTCTTGCGCTTGAATGACGAGATTCCAGCCAACCGGTTCGAGTTCAAAGCGCCTGAAGGTGTCGATGTTATCGATGACAGGAATTAACGCGTGAGATCTCTATTCGATGAGCAAGTGGGGGCAGGTACGGATGATGCGGCATACCAACCGCTAGCGTCACAAATGCGACCCCGGACACTCGATGATTTTGTCGGCCAGGAACATCTAATCGGAGCGGGCAAACCTCTTCGCGTAGCAATCGAGACTTCCAGCCTTCATTCCATGATTTTCTGGGGACCACCGGGCGTTGGTAAAACAACCCTCGCCCGCATGATCTCTGATTTGTGTGATGTGCATTTTCAGTCAATATCTGCGGTGCTTGCCGGTGTGAAAGATATACGCGAGGCTATCTCAGTTGCCCAACAACATCGATCAACATCCGGTAAAAAAACATTGTTGTTCGTCGATGAAGCCCATCGGTTTAACAAGTCACAACAAGATGCATTTTTGCCCTATGTCGAAGATGGCACGGTGATTTTTATTGGTGCAACCACTGAAAACCCTTCTTTTGAGCTTAATAATGCACTGCTCTCTCGTGCTCGAATTTACAAGCTCCAACCGCTGACACAAGATCAACTATTAACGGTCATGAAGCGCGCCTTGTTGGAAGCGCCGCAATACAGAGACATCGGAATTTGTGCCGATGAAGATGCGCTTACAAGGCTTGCACAGGCAGCGGACGGAGACGCGAGAAGATCGCTCAATATACTTGAAGTTGCGACCGATCTTGTCACCAATAACCAGATAGACGATAGCATCGTGGATGAAGTGCTTGGTTCTGAATTTAGACGCTTCGATAAGGGTGGAGATATCTTTTACGAACAGATCTCTGCACTTCATAAGTCTGTTCGGGGATCGTCGCCTGACGCATCGCTGTACTGGTTTGCGCGGATGATCGATGGCGGTTGTGATCCGCTGTACATTGCTCGCCGGGTTGTCAGGATGGCTTCTGAAGATATTGGAAATGCCGACCCCAGGGCGCTTGAAATTTCCCTTAATGCCTGGGAGGTGCAGGAAAGGTTGGGTAGTCCAGAGGGCGAACTGGCCATTGCACAGGCCATTGCCTATCTTGCTTGTGCCGCCAAGAGTAATGCGGTTTACAGCGCCTTTTCATCGGCACTAACAGACGCGAGTGAACAATCATCATTTGAGGTTCCCATGCACCTGCGAAATGCGCCGACAAAGCTTATGGCGGGGATGGGCTATGGCAAAGATTACCAATACGCCCACGATCACGCCGACGCCTTTGTTCCCGGTGAATCCTATTTCCCTGAAACGCTCAAATCGCGCGAATACTATCATCCTGTAGACCGTGGCCTGGAGATTAAGATCCAGGAGAAACTCAATTACCTTAAAAGCCTCAATACTGCGAGTCAATTTCAGCGATATGGCAGCGATGATAATACTGTGAATAACCAGGTCAGAACATCTGCGAACGAGAAAGCGAACCAGAAAGCGAACCAGGAGACAAAGACGAATGAGTGAAGTGATCGCTATCGCTATTGGTGGTGCGCTGGGGGCGCTGTCACGCTTCTGGGTCACGAACCTTGCAAATGTTATTTTTGGTACAGATTTCCCCTACGGGATTTTGATTATCAATATCGCTGGTTCATTTGCCATCGGTCTTGTGTTTATTTTGCTGATCGAGCGAGCTTTGCTACCTGGCTTCTGGGGCGCTGGACTGATGGTCGGTTTTCTCGGTGCATTCACGACCTTCTCAACCTTCTCTTTGCAGGCACTTGGACTTCTTGAATCCGGTCGATTGGTTGCCGGGATGGTCTATATCGCAGGCAGTGTCATTCTTTGTATTCTGGCGGCTGCATTGGGCATGTTCCTGGCTCGATTGATTCCTTAATGTCATATTGTAATACGCTCTGATACCATTGCGCCCGCAAAATTAGCACTAACTAAATAAACAATACTTAACAGAAAAGTCATTTACGATGCTAGACCCAAAACTGATTAGAAATGATCTCGCTGCCGTCGCAGAACGGTTACAAGTCAAAGGATTTAATCTGGATGTAGACGCCATTTCCACACTTGAATCCGAGCGCAAGGACGTCCAGGTTAAAACTGAAGCATTACAGGCCGAACGTAATGCCAACTCCAAGTCAATCGGCCAGGCAAAGGCCAGGGGTGAAGACATACAGCCATTGCTGGATCAAGTGGCTGCTCTGGGCGCTCAACTCGATGCAGAAAAATCTCGACTGGATGAGATCCAGGATTCACTAAATACAATATTGTCTGCAATACCGAACCTTCCTGATGATTCTGTCCCAGCGGGTGACTGCGAAGAGGATAATCGGGAAATCCGAGTATGGGGCGACCCGACGGAATTTGCCTTTGAAGCACGAGACCATGTCGACCTGACAGAGGTAAGCAAACAAATCGACTTCAAAGCCGGTGTAAAAATAGCAGGGTCGCGCTTTGTTACGCTGCATGGGCAGATAGCGCGGATGCATCGTTCTTTGGTCCAGTTCATGCTCGATGTGCATACAGGTGAACATGGATACGAAGAAATATATGTTCCCTACATGGTCAATAAGCAATCTCTGTTTGGAACGGGTCAATTACCAAAATTCGAAGAAGATCTGTTCAAAGTGGATGATGAGCGAGAGCTATATTTAATTCCCACAGCGGAGGTTCCCGTCACCAATTTGTTGAGAGGCGAAATTGTTCCGGATGAACGCATGCCGCTTAAATATGTTTGCCATAGTCCTTGTTTCCGAAGCGAAGCTGGCAGTCACGGCAGGGACACTCGTGGCATGATTCGGCAGCATCAATTCGAGAAGATCGAGCTTGTTCAGATGGTGAGGCCTGAAGATTCTGCTGAGGCGCACGAAGCAATGACGCTTCATGCAGAAACGATTTTACAAAAATTGGGATTGCCCTATCGGGTTGTCAATTTATGCGGCGGTGATTTGGGTTTCGCATCAGCACGGACCTACGATCTGGAGGTCTGGTTGCCTGGGCAAGGTCAATATCGCGAGATTTCATCGTGCAGTAATTTTCATGATTTCCAGGCCAGAAGAATGCAGGCTCGTTGGAGAAATCCTGAAACGGGTAAACCGGAACTACTCCATACTTTGAACGGTTCTGCGCTAGCTGTTGGACGGACACTCGTCGCCGTCATTGAAAACTATCAGCAATCCGATGGTAGCATTGCAGTGCCGCAGAGCCTGCAATCCTATATGAACGGCACTTCGGTTATCGAATTGTAGCGAAACAACGGCGGTTCACTAGTCACAATTAGCTGGTTTGGGTAAGCCTGCTATTTTGCTAACAAGCTTTGCGGGTTTCCCTGAAAACAACTTCATAAGATGAATGCTGTGTCCTTTGGTTTCACCGAATTTTTCTCTGGTGATTTTTACTAATACGCGGGTAACGGGTGAGACCTGGTAGGTTGCATAGTAGTTTCTAACGAGTTCGATGATGTCCCAGTGATCAGGTGTCAATTTAATGCCTTCGTTTTCGGCAAGCTTCGCTGCAATCTGCTGATCCCAATCGCCAAGGTCACGCAAAAAACCTTCACTATCCAATGAAACCATTTGTCAGAGATCCCCTAGAACCAGTTTGAGATTGACGTTGCCCCGGTACACGCCGTGACAAATTCATCATATCCAATCTGCTGGATAGATTTGTCAATACGATTTACCAGCCCCCTAGCCTGGAGATCAGCTTCCAGCGCCAGTATCTGATGAGTCGGCAGGCACAAGTCTTTTGACATCAAACAATAGACACCGTTTTCGAGGAACACGAGCACATCATCCTCTTTGATAAATACGCGGGCGGTGTTCAGTGCTTCTGGTTTATTGAAGGTATGCAATGTCATCAGAAGTTCAGAACCGCCGTGCTACGCTCGATCAGCGAGCTGACTTCGTCGTTGCTAAGTGCGACAACTGGAATGATCAGATCAGAGATATTCAGACCTAAAGATTCCAGTTGCTCTGAACTACAGAATGCCTTGTTGACACCATAGTCAGCCAGTGCACCAAAGGTCTTCGAGAAATTCTTCTGCATGGTCAGTGTCGTATCCTGCTCATTGATGAGTTGCAGGACACCATTACCAAGAAAAAGAGCAGCACAATCGGCAAAAGCAGAACCCATGAGGAGGGCATCCAGACCTTCCTGTGCGTTGATACTGCCATGGGGCGCGGCACAGTGAATAAAGAGTATTTGTGGGTGCTTCTGTGGGAGCTTTGATGGGGTCTCTGGTAGCGCCTTTGGTGATAATAATTCAGGCACCGAAAGTAACCAGCCTGTCTGAGTTCAGGCGCGCGTCAATGAGTTGCCCTAGCCCGGATATCGAGAAAGTGGCGTCGACATTGGCACAGGCTTTTTCATACCGGGAGGCTTCTGTTTCGTCTAATACGCCACGACGAAGGGCTGATGCGATGCAGATGACCAGATCAATATTATTTTCCCTGGCAAAACTCGACCACATGAGTCGAATATCGGGTTCATCCTGAGGTGGTGCAATATTGCTGTTGGCCGTATAAACACCATCCTGATAGAAGAAAACGCGCAATATTTCATGTCCACCGGCAAGTACCGCTCGTGCGAACAAGATGGCGGAAAGGGGAGCCTGAGAGGAGTAGGGTGCACCCTGCACAACAATGGAAAATTTCATTCTGTCTAATTTCGTTGGGTTATAAAAAGAAAAACCCCGGTGTGTAGATCACACCGGGGTTCGCTTGAAATAATGGATCTAGTCATCGCCACCAAAAACACCAACAATATGGAGCAGGCTAACGAACAGATTGTAAATATCCAGATACAGGGCAATGGTCGCCATCAGGTAGTTTGTTTCGCCGCCATGTAGAATACGACTGGTGTCATACAAAATAAAACCTGACATCAAAAGCACAATAGCGGCCGACAGTGCCAGGTGAAGACCGGAAACGTAAAAGCCAAACATCCCACCAAGGAACATGAGTAACATAGAGCCAAGGACAACCCACATGCCTGTCATGAGGAATCCCGCCAAGTAGGAGAAGTCCTTTCCAGAGACCAGTGTGTAGCCAGATAATGAGAAAAACACGATGCCAGTTAAACCAAGGGCCGTCATCACCGTCTCGGGACCATTAACCATGTACATGCTGAGCAGGGGACCAAGGTTAAACCCCATAAATCCTGTGAAAACAAACACCATCAGAATACCCCAGGGACTGTTCTTCAGTTTGTGTACCCCAAACAGGAGTGCCAACATAATGAACAATGACAGGAAGCCCAGAGGGGGTGTATTCATCACCATGGAAACACCCGCCATCGCAGCACTGAATAGCAAGGTCATTGACAGTAACATGTAGGTGTTTCGTAACACCTTGTTGGTCGAAACAGTGGTTGAAACGCCCGCATGTCCGCGATTCGTCACAAATTGTGCATCAGCCATAAATTTCTATCTCCGTTTACAAAAACGTTTGTTTAAATGATTGTTAGAAATCAAAAGTTTACGGCATGCCTGACCAAAATCAAGCAAAAGCCGTTTCCATGCCATATTTGACACAATATGTCGAAATTAATTCCCTAACCGCTAAACTGAGCGTGGCTCACTCATCATTTGATTTATGATGTCGTGGATGAAACAAGCCCTTGATGCTCCTTTTCGACGATGAGTAGAATGATGAAGCAGGTGTCTGGCAGAGATTCGACTGTAGAGGCCTGACTTAGGGAGAATATTGTGAGAAAAATTTTACCAGTGGTTATGTCGTTATGCTTCGGATTTGCCGCGACAGCGAAAAGTCAGGAGACGCAATCAGCTGAACCTGATCCTGCCAGTAATACCGAAACATCCTCCCGGGTTGACTACAGAGATTGGGTCAACCCTTCTGCAGGATTTCGCAATAATTACCGACCGCAGGCAATACCTGACCCCCGGTTAGAAAACTCACCTCGTATCACCAATCTTATTGCCGATGACAGATTGGAACTCTCGCTTGCAGAAGCCCAGGCGCTTGCATTGGAGAACAATCTTGATATCAAAGTCCAACGTTATATTTTACCGATTGCACAGACCGATGTTTTGCGAGCATTATCCGGGCAAGCAGTTCGAGGATTCGCCGGGGTACGAGTCCCGGGTGGACTTAACAGCGGCGTACTTGGTGCGGGCGTGAATGAATCGGGCGGCGGTAGTGGCGTTGGTTCTGCCGGGGGCATTACCGGTGGCGGTGGCGCAGTCCAGATTGGACCCACAGGGACCTTTGATCCCACTGTCAGCTTTAATTTTAGCTGGGATGAAACGAACTCACCCCTTAACACGCAAATAGTTGCAGGGGCTCCTTCTGTTACAACCGAGTCACTGGCGGGGTCGGGTTCTTACAGCCAGTTATTTTCAACAGGTACCAGTTTCTTTATGAGCCTGACGACCATTGGTCAAGATTCTACACAGCAATTCCTGCGATTTAATCCTGCTGTCATCAGTCGCTTCTCCTTCGGGATTAACCAACCGCTACTCAGGGGGTTCGGCAAGGAACCAAACCTGAGATTTATTCGTGTGGCACGGAACAACGAACGAGTTTCAAAGGAATTATTTCGGATGCAAGTTATCGATACAATTGTGGATGTGACGATTCGCTATCGAGACCTGTCAACGCTCGGAAGGAGCCTGGAAGTGGCGGAGCAATCCCTTAATATTGCAAATGAGCTCCTTGACCAGAATACATTGAAAGTTACCCTGGGCACACTATCACCGATTGATGTTATCGCTGCTCGTTCGGAAGTTGCCAGCCGGCAGCGCGATGTCATCATCGCAAGAACTAACTTAAGCATTCAGGAGCGTTCACTAAAAGCGCTCATTTTCAGCCAAATGTCAGCGACTCTTGAAGCCGTTTCTATCATACCAATAGATCCGATGCCGGACATCGATCAAGCGCTAATTCCTGATCTGCAAATAGCGCTCAATTCTGCATATGACAATCGCCCTGTGCTAAGACAGTCACGCATGGCCGAAGAAAACCAGGAACTCACCACCCATTTCACCAAAAACGGCTTGTTACCCAACCTGTCTGTCTTCGGATTCTTTGCCAACTCCGGTCTCGACGGAGACACCCTGGTGAACAATGGCAGTGCTGGAGATGCTCTAAAGCAGGTCTTCAATGGGGACTTTCCGCAACGGTCAGCTGGCGCCAGTTTTCGTATGCCAATTCGAAACCGCGCCGCTCAGGCGGATGATTTACGAGCCCGGCTGGAATTCAACCAAATACGTATTAACACACAAAAGACCCGGAACACCATCGCTCTGGAAGTACATCATGCAATCATTGGGCTACAGCAGGGTAAAGCACAGGTCGAAGCAGCGAAGCAGGCCGTGCTACTCGCCAAAGAATCTCTCTATAGTGAAAATGTTAGTCTGGAGAGCGGACTTTCGACGCCATACCAGGTCACACTTCGTACCCGCGATTTCACAGCCGCTAAAGAAGCAGAAATACTCGCACAAGCCGGATTTGCCAAAGCCCTGATTGAGATGCAGCGAGCCACGGGTACAACCCTCAAGAGTTACGATATCGAGCTTGAAGACACCATACCAGGGACGGTGAAAAACACGCCGACGGAAACCAGCAATCCACACTTTGATTTATCTGCCAACTAGCGACGAGGAGGTAGAATTGCAACGCTAGATAATTCCCATGTCCGCACCACACACTCACTCGTTCCACAGATGGCTTCTACCTGTCGTTTTGCTCATTTACTTACAAGGTCACACCGCAAGTGCACTGGCCGGAGAAGAAGAGCCAGAAAGTAGAACAGACAAGAAAGGGTGGTACTCTCATTTGTTGGATCCCTACAGAAGGCAGACTGTAGGGGTGTTTGTGGTAGAAGATCCGGTACCTTTTCGTGAACAGAAGCCTTCTCGTGAACAGAGGCCCTCGGTTCTGAAGCTTAGCGTGGCTCAACTGTTACAAAAGGTAATGGAAGATAACCTCGAAATCCAGGCGGCACGCTACGAGATTGATATCGCAGACACAGATGTTCTCCGAGCACTGTCCGGGCAGGCACCACGAGGAACATCTAGCGCGCAAATCCCGAGCGGGCTATTCGCAGGCGCGTTAGGAGCAGGGTTGGGTCAAACAACTCTGGGCGGTAGTCAGGGTAGCAGTATTAGCGGTCGAGCAAGGTTGGTTGCTATTCCTCCTCTGGGTACATTCGATCCATCCCTTACGGTGACATATAGCTATGATCGAACGGAATCGCCCCTTAATACACTCGTTGTAGCCGGGGTGCCTACGGTAACCACTCGAACAAAGGCATTTCAGATATCCTATCAACAGGCATTCAAGACAGGCACAGGCGTTGGCTTTTCCATCAGCAACATCAACCAGGATTCCAGCCAGAGATTCTTGAGATTCAATCCCTCTGACTTCACACAATTTTCCTTTGCTTTTACGCAACGACTGATCAACGGGTTTGGCGTCAGCATCAACAATAGACTTATCGATGTCGCACGGAATAACAGGCTCATCGTCGAAGAGTCCTACAGACAGCGAATTCTTGAGGAAACATCTTTGGCTTTGCAACGTTATTGGGATCACGTTGCCGCAGAAGAAATCATGCGCAGTACAGCCAAAGCTCTGAAGGTAGCCAGGGAACTCCATGAGGATACACAGCACAAGTATGTCGTGGGCGTCATTGATTATCTCGAAGTACTATCCGCTGAATCGGAAGTCGCAGCCAGAGCACGTGACCTGATCGTTGCGACAACGGATTTAAGGAATCGAGAACTGGAACTAAAAATGTCATTTAGCAGGAAGCTTGACGATGTGTTTAACCTGCGAATTGTTACGCGAGACTCGGCATTGACGTTAAAGCAGCGAAAAGTGCCAGCGGCAGATCAGGCCGTGGATTATGCGCTACTCAATCGCTCTGAATTGAAACAGGCAACACAGAGAATTCGAAACAGTGATATCGTCGTCGAGTTTACCCGTGATGCACTAAAGCCCCGGCTCAGTTTTTTCGCCCTGTATGTGAGTAGGGGGCTATCGGGTGATACCAGAATCCCGGACCCGCTGGGGGGCCCGCCAATCGTCATACCGGGCGGTTTTTCCGACTCTTTTAAGCAGATTCGGCAGTCAGACTTTCCGGAGTATGCCTTCGGTCTAACCTTTTCGATGCCGCTACGCAATCGTCGGGCTCAAGCCGACTACCGGCGTGCTCTTTTTGAACGCCAACAGCAAAAGATCCAGATGCAACAACTTCGAAATCAGATTGATAGAGAAGTTCGCCAGGCGACCTGGAAGCTTCAACAAGCAAAAGGAACCATTAAAGCCGCCGAGGAGGCTGTGGAAATGGCGGAGTCTCTACTGGAAGAGATGCAGGTACAACTGAAACTCGACCTGACAACCCCATATCAGGTTTCCCTGCGCAATCGGGATTTGTTTGCGGCGCGCCGTACCCTGGTTGAATCACGAGTCGCCTATCACAAGGCTGTCAATTCACTTAATGAGGCAATGGGATCAATACAACTGAATAGTGACGCCAATTTAGCGTACCGGATCAATTCCACGCAGAAAGAGGATAAACAGAGCCGGGAATGACACTTCGCCGCTTATCTCACTTGGTGTTAACGCTGTTCCAAAACTGCGGTTATGTTTATATTAAAATTAAGTGTTGAGATTAAGTGCTGAGCGCATATCGCCTTGTGATGAAGGGGCTGCGGGAAGGTTCGGTCTCGGGTGCCGCAAAGTTCGATGAAATTTGTCAGCAGGCTAATAGAGCCCAGGTTGGAGATAGCCTGGATCTCTTCAAAGTCTGTTCAAGGCTTTTCGTGAAGCAGTTTTTCAAGCACAATCACCTTCCTGGTAGGGAGACAAAGATGAAATATTGGTTGGCCACCATATTGTTGGTGAGTTCTTGCCACTCCGTTCTAGCGGACGAGATGGTCATTCGTGCCGCAGAGATTGTTGGTTTTGGCATCTTCGACACGACACAATCGGTCAAACGCCACGGATTTTCTGCAGGTGCCATCGCCAAAGATGACGTCAGCGGCATCCGCTTTTTAGACTATACAACCAAAATCCCAATGATCCTCGGCACTGATTTTGGCTTTCAGTACATCATCAACAGCGCTCCCAAGGGCAAACCCATCAGGGTGACGTCTGTTATCAAGTTTCCGAAGGGTGGCATGAAGCACCCCAGGGGGCATTTGTATACAGAATCTCGAGATTCACATGAGGTCATCATCGGTAAAAAGGCGTTGCACGGTTATGGCTTCGATGAAGACTGGGAAATGATTCCCGGTACCTGGGTATTTGAGTTGTGGTATCAGAAGGCGCGTTTAATCAGGAAGACTTTTACCGTTTATGAAGTCGATGAACAGCCAATAAAAAAGGAATCTGTTTCGCACTAGCCGGCCCCTGGTCCAATAACCGGGAAAGCTTTCAATTGGAGGCTTAACAACTGCGATTTAATCAAGTATATTGCGCACCCTTAGCGTTAACTAGATGTCAGATAGAACTCAAAAAGCAGTTAGAACAGTTTTCCAGGAGAGGTGCCTGAGCGGCCGAAAGGAACGGTCTTGAAAATCGTCGTCGGGAAACCGACCGTGGGTTCGAATCCCACCCTCTCCGCCAAAGTTTAAAAGGGTCCGTCAGGGCCCTTTTACATTTCCCCGCCAGGTATTTTCCCTGCCATCCTCCCTGGGGTAAACTCTTCCCACCAGGGTTCATCCAAATACAAGATGTCAGAATTGTTGATCATTATTTTTCTTGGCGCTGCCATCCTGTACTGGCAGGCGGCCACTCGATGTAAGGAAATTGCCATCGCGAGTGCCCGCAAGGAATGTGATCTCTGTGATGTGCAGTTGCTGGATCAAACGGTACATCAGGTGAAAGTTTCCATGAGCCGGGATATCACTGGTCAATGGCGGATGTGGCGCAAATACAGTTTTGAATACAGTCAGGACGGCGAAACCCGGCATAAGGGTAGCCTTATTTTGCTTGGCCAGAGACCGATACGGGTTGCGCTTGAGACCTTCAACCCAGTCATTCACTAGTCATCGGGAAGCCATTTATCCGTCGAGTGAATATTCAAAAATATCTGGTCGTATTTCTCCTCCTACTGGTCACTGCCTGCCAAAGTCAACATCCAAAGCAGTCATGCGAAATAGCGTCCGGTGTTCAACGACAGCCGCATCTAGGGGTAGAAGACTTTACACGCCTGGAAGAGACACCTCGTAAAAATAAGGACAGGCAACAAGCCGTTCTAGAATATTTTAAGCGATGCCCTCAACTATCAATGCAAAAGATAGGGCAGGGACCCGGATTAGATTCCAATATCATCTGCACAATATCGGGACCTTCCTCAAAACAAGTCGTTGTCGGCGCACATTTCGATAACTTTGGTATGGGCCAGGGTGTCGCTGACAACTGGTCAGGTATTGTTCTTGTCAGCCGATTGGTGGACTTACTTTCTGCAACCGAACCAAACCTTACCTGGACAATTGTTGCTTTCGCAGAAGAAGAATCGGGATTATTAGGGTCGAGGGCATTTGTCAGGGCTGAATCAGGAAAAGAAAACGCGAATGACATGATTGCAATGATCAATATCGATACGGTGGGTATTGGCGATGTAAATCTTGATCCTCGATCTGACCCGACACTTAAATGTCTCGCGAGGCACATTGCCGAGCAACTTGAGATTGATATCAGGAGTCAATCTCTATCGATGACCTCAGGCGATTGGGCGCCTTTCAGGAGGAAAGGTATTCCATTTCTTAACCTACATTCGCTCGATCGCCGTAAAATTGAAAAGATTCACGGCCGGATGGATAACCTGAAACTCTTGAATAAGGAAAAAATGGAGGATGCGTGGCAAATACTGATCAATTTGCAGAAAGTACTGGATCAGGACTCGAACAAGAATTCAAACTGGGTAACCCAGGCGTCAAGGTCTGTTCCTTCTTCGTTTGAAAGTAATATTCCCATATAAGCCTCACCTACAGCCGCTTTGGCCCAGCGAACCTCCCCACGTAGCAAGTACATAGCAAAGGGATCGCCAATGCCGATTGTAATATTGAGTAATGTCTTAACCGGCAGCGTCTGGTCTGTTTTCAGTTGCAAACCGTGGCTGGAAAAATCCAGTGCCTCACAAGCAATTGAAACGCCCACCATATCCGGATCTTCTACACATTCGTGAACATGAACAAAAAAACGGATCTGATGTTCTATTCGTTGTTCTGCTCTATTGTCCATTCTGACCTCAAATTGCTGCAGCGACCTTACTGGTCATTGACCGGCTGATGATAATGAGGACGTTGGATGACTTCAACTCCGCATTAACTCACGAAAAGAGCTTATACCCGATTGAGAAAACTACGAGCCCGGATCGATGAGCGTCCTGTATGTTTTTAAGTGTTTCAATGCCTCGGAATGTTCACCCACCAACTCGTACAGTCTTGACAGGTTATAGTGCGCGTCGGCGAACGAGGTTGCCTTTTTGTATGCACCGATAGCGTCCTGAATACGGCCCACATCTTCCAACAAGGTACCAAGATTGAATGCTGCCAACACATTATCGGGTTCTGCATCCATGGCCTTGTGGTAATGCTCCTCTGCAACATGATATTCACCGGCTTCCTGCATCAAACGGCCGATATTCACGTGTGCATCAGAGTGATAGGGGTCGAGTTCAAGTGCTCGCAGATAAGCCGCAGGGGCATCTTCAGGGCTTACAGCCTCAAGGTCGACGCCCAGATCAAACCAGTCATCACTGGTGAGTTGGTCGCTGAGCTCTTCTGCATTTTGTGCCGCTCTTCTCGCCAGTGGTGCGACAGTCCCGGCGAGCTCAGCCACGGTGAAATCAAAATGCATTTGTCCATTGACGGGGTTATAGACATGATCCTTTTCATGCACAACAACAGCGCCATTGTCGCCGGTGATACGTAACGATGAAAGGGAACGTGAGGAGGGTAGGCGACTCTTTAGTTGGTAGAGCGTTCGATTGACTTGAGTTCTGCCCACACCTGAGTTGAACAGTTCCTTGGCGGTTCGCAGGATGATAATATCCTGGAAATTAAAGCGATACTGCCCACCATCAGTGCGATCCGGATCCAACAAGCCTGCACGGGCGATATCGCGGATAGCACTCTGGGACAACTCCAGTAGTTCTGCAATATCTCTAGTGGAATACCCCTTCATAGGTGTTTTTGGTCGACTATTGGGCTTAATGTAAGGCTACCTTTTTACAGAGGTGATTGACCAGTCGGAATTCGGCTTATTCGTGATGAGCACCTGTTCTCCCGACGAACAGTCTGCTGCGTTTCTACATGAGAATACTATGCATTCCGGAGCATATCTTTCGCAATCACGGTTTGTTGAATCTGAGATGTTCCTTCATATATTCGAAACAGGCGAACATCTCGATAGAAACGCTCAATGCCGTAGTCTTCGATATAACCGGCACCACCAAATATCTGGACGCTCCTGTCGGCGACCCTGCCGACCATCTCCGTTGCAAATAGCTTACAACTTGCCGCTAATGCACCCACATTTTCACCGGCATCCCGACGTTTTGCTGTATCTTCAACCATACAGGCGGCTGCATAGGCTTCCGTTTTACTATCTGCCAGCATTGCCTGGATCAGCTGAAATTCAGCAATAGGCTGTCCGAACTGTTTGCGCTCAAGGGCGTAGGAAACACATTCATCAATCAGGCGTTCAGCGATACCAATACTCAGGGCGCTGATATGCAACCGTCCCTTATCGAGTACTTTCATGGCTGTCTTGAAGCCAACATTCTCTTTTCCGCCAATTAGCTTGTCTGTTCCGACCCGGACATCTTCAAATATGACATCACAGACACTTGCGCCCTGTTGCCCCATTTTTCGATAGGGCAGGCCCAGATCAATGCCTTCGCAGTTCGCATCAACCAGGAACGCAGATACACCTCTGGAACCTTTTTCATCCATATTGGTTCGTGCAAATACCGTAAAAAGATCTGCTGAAGGTGCATTCGTGATGAATCGTTTCGTGCCATTCAGAATGTACGCTTCACCATCCCGCTTAGCTGTCATCTTCACAGCAGCAGCATCCGAACCCGCTTCAGGCTCCGTGAGACAGAAAGAGCCAATCACTTCGCCGGTGGCCATGCGCGGCAAATAATGCTGCTTCTGCTCTAAAGTACCGTCGATAACCAGCGACTGGGAGCCAATACCCACATTAGTGCCAAAAGCTGACCGGAACGCCGGTGACGTGTGGCCAAATACGCGTGCAACAGCGACTTCTTCGCTCATATTCAGTCCGAGGCCACCAAATTCCTCAGGAATCGTCAGGCCGAATAATCCCAATTCCTTCATCTCCTTGATGACCTCATCAGGGATCTTATCCTCTGTGCCTACTTGCGACTCCAGGGGCTTAAGTCTCTTTGTCACGAACTTATCCAGGGTGTCCAGAAATTGCCCAAGGGCCAGCGTGGTAGCATCTCAATGGCATTGCGTGTCATAAATACCACTGTGCCTAGCCCTCAGGACCTTGGCTTACCTGATACCGTACGCCGTTTTGTCCATGAA
>CAZAZB010000005.1:0-27296 GCA_964489485.1 uncultured Pseudomonadales bacterium
ATGTGGATGGCGATCTGGGGTCTTGCGAAGCTACCGCGCAGCGGTTTAGTTCAACTACTAATTCTAAATGAGCTTAACATCTATACGATTCCGTATTTATTCAATCTCGTTGTCAGCGCAGGTTCCTCGAAACCCCGCTATTACTAGCCTCCGTCGAATATACTCCGGTCCCACTGGCAATTCTATGTCATGTGTACATAAAACTCCGATACGTGAAACTCCCGCCCTGGGGTTGTTGACTGATAATTTCTACAATGATATCAATAACATACATGGTCACGAAAAGTATCTGGGGAGTTTTACGTCAACATGATCGTTAACTCGAGTAATTATCTGATGTGCACAGCGAACGACAGACATGTTCGCGAACGAGTAGTAGGACTCTGGATTTGTGTTGGATCGTACCTCTAGACGCTAATACGGTGCGCGCCGTGATATACATTGTAGCCGGTGCTCTTAAGAAAACCGACCAGGGTTGTGCCGAATGTGTTTGCCAGGTCAACTGCTGCAGAAGAGGGTGCACCAAGTGCTGCAAAGAAGGGAATGTCGGCAACCAGGGATTTCTGCACCAGCTCAAAACTTGCTCGTCCGCTTACCAGGATCATCTTATTTTGCAAATCCATCTCACCATTAGCCAATAGATCTCCGAGCAGTTTGTCCATGGCATTGTGTCGTCCTACATCCTCTTTGGTCAATAGGATCTTTCCAGTCTGGTCGATAAGTGAAACACCATGTAGTCCACCGGTCTTTTCGAAGTCCAGTTGGGTGTTATGCAGACTAGTTGGCAATTGCCTAAGAATCTCGTCGTCAATGCTAAATCCGAGCGGATGAATATCAGGCTTGTGTAGCATCTCCAGTGCCTGGATGGATGCTTTGCCGCAAACGCCACAACTGCTGTTGGAATAAAAATAACGTTGGAAGTTTTTCTCTGCCATCCGTTCACCTGAGTTCAGGTGTACTTTAATCTGGTTTTGGAGGGCGTAGGGTTCTGTCGTGGGTCCGAATGGTTCAATATTGATTATATCTTCTTGTCTCCTAACAATACCTTCAGAAAACAGAAAGCCCGTGACCAGGCAAGCATCATCCCCTGGAGTTCGCATCGTAATAGAAAGAGAATGCTCTACTGTCTTACCGTCTTTGGCCGGGTATTTAACCCATATCTCTAACGGCTCTTCAATGGTGAGCGTGTCTATATCCAGTCGCTCACCAGGAAAGCGTGTTATTGGGTATTCTTTGTTTGATGAATTGCCCGGCAACACTGCCCCCTGTTATGTGCACAAACCAGCAGAAGGCGTTTTCGCCACCTGATTAAGACGCCCTTAGATCCGGCAGCTTGTAGTTTTCGCTGTCGAGTTGTGAGCGAATTGTTTTCTTGTCTATTTTGCCAGTTGACGTCAGTGGGATCTCATTGACAAAGATGACATCGTCCGGGAGCTGCCACTTTGCGAATATTTCCGCGCAATGTTCCAGAATAAGTTCAGCTGTGGTGTTTGAACCTTCCACCAGGATAACCAGTGCAACAGGGCGCTCGTCCCACTTGGGATGAGGTTGTGCGACCACGGCAGCCTGCGTAACACCTTCCAGTGCAACGATGTGATTTTCAAGATCAACAGATGATATCCATTCACCACCCGATTTGATCAGATCTTTCGATCTATCAGCGATGATCAAATATTCTTCAGCATCTATCTTGGCGACATCACCTGTCACCAGCCATCCGTCATGAAATTTATCCGGCTGCGGGTCATTGAAGTATTCTGAACAGATCCACGGGCCGCGAATGAGTAGTTCGCCAACAGCTTCTCCATCGTGGGGTTGTGCTTCCCAGTTTTCGTCAAAAATCTCAATTTCAAGCCCAGGCATGAGTAAGCCAGCTTTGGCAATATTTTCAAACTGTTGGTCTTCCGTCAGGCGAAGGTGCGAGCGCTTTGCAACCTTACGTGAAAGAGTACCGAGAGGGTTTGTTTCGGTCATTCCCCAGCCCTGAACCATCTCTATACCATGTTCTTCCCAGTACCAGCGCATGAGTGAAACAGGCGGTGCGGAACCGCCACAAGTGAGGCGCGTAAATTTCGACATATCGTATTTGTCAGGATTATCTTCCAGGATTGAACGAATACCCTGCCAGATTGTTGGCACGCCTGCTGAAATGGTGACTTCTTCATCGACCATTAGGTCGAGTAGTTTCTGCGGAACCATGAACCTGTGCGGCATGACCTGTTTGCAACCAAGCATTGAAGCAGTAAATGGCAAGCCCCATCCCATAGCATGAAACATTGGCACGATCCCGCAAACGGAATCCAGAGCCGTCAAACTCATCGAGTCTGTCATCGCTTGTGTCAGTGTGTGTAGGTAGGTCGAGCGGTTGGTATACATCACGCCCTTGGGCTTGCCTGTGGTGCCACTGGTGTAGCAAAGGCCCATGGGTGAGTTTTCATCTATCTCAGGCCAATCATAAGTTGTTGCATGGCCAGCGATAAATTCTTCATAGTCCACTGTGTCGGGAAAGGAAGAATCACCTCCCTCGCCGTGACGACAGATAATCAATAATTCAACAGTTGGAATCTTGTCAATCAGGGGTTCAAGTAGAGGCAACAGATCTTCATCGACAAAGATCACGCGATCCTCAGCATGATTAATAATGTATTCAAGGTCTGTCGGTGAAAGCCGCACATTTAATGTATGCAAGACTGCACCCATCGAAGGAATTGCCTGGTAAAGCTCCAGATGGCGGTAATTGTTCCACATGAAGCTGGCAACCCGGTCGCCCACTTCGATGCCATGTGCTTGCAATGCCCCGGCGAGTTGGTTGGCCCGGTCCCAGGTGGTCTTAAGCGTCTGGCGGTGCGTGCCGTTTTCCAAAAGCGTCACTATCTCTTCATTTGGATCGAGTTTGGCACCGCGACCCAGGATACGAGACATGAGGAGTGGAGTTTGTTGCATTGTCATAGTAGTAACCGTCCTTACAGACCTGAAAGCGGCGCATAGAATAGCTGAATTTACCCTAATTTTGAACTGATAGGTCACGCGGCTGTTGGAATTTCTCTGTGTGGTTTTGAAATGGTAGACCGGTTATATTGGTCTAAAGAGGGAAGAATGACAGATACCACAAAACAGGATCGCCAGCAGAGCGGTGACACGCTTGACTGGGGGACAATCGGCGCCTATGGCACACCTGCAGTCGGTGTTGGTTATATGTACCTTCTTATTAATCTGTACATCATGAAGTTTTCCACTGATGTCCTCTTAATAGCACCTGCCATCATGGGTACGATATTTGGTGTTTCGCGTGTGTGGGATGCCGTGTCAGATCCACTGGTGGGATATCTCAGTGATAAGACATCTCATAAAATGGGTCGACGCAGGATATGGCTCCTTTTCAGTATTCTGCCGATTTCCTTAACTTTCCTGATGGTGTTCTCGCCGCCAGAATCTCTCACGGGCACTGGGCTGGTCGCCTGGATGGCAATCGGGATCATCGGTTTCTATTCAGCGATGACCATCTTCATGGTGCCACACATGTCGCTTGGTGCTGAACTGACGACTAATTACCATGAGAGAAGCCGATTATATGGCCTACGGCATGCTTCCTATACCGTGGGTTCGATCATCGCGCTCGCCAGCATGTATCTGCTAATTGCAGCAGAAAAACAAAGTGAGGAGGCCGTACGGTTAACGGCATTCCAACTCAGCGTAATTGCGGGAATTGTCACCGCGATCCTGGTGACTTTTGCGGTCATGAAGCTCAAGGAAAAACCTGACTTTCAGGGTCGGGTTAACCCAAGCCCTTATGGCGCATTTAAAGATGTCTGGCAGAACCATCATGCCCGGCTGGTTCTAATTGTGTCGTTTATTGAACACATTGGCAGTGCAGCGATTGGATTGTTGACGCTATATGTCGCCCAGTATGTTGTCGGCAAACCGGTACTCGCGCCGTTAATTATTCTTGCCTATATGGTGCCATCTTCTATGTCAGTGCCCATGTGGTTACCGCTGTCGCGTAGGTTTGGTAAGATCAGACTCTGGATATTCTCAATGACATTAACGGGGCTGTCCTTCGGTGGAATGTTTGCATTACCATTTATTGAAACAATGGATATGCGTGTTTATGTCATCTTTGTTCTTGCTTTTTTCGCGGGTCTCGCGGCGGGTTGTGGTGGAACCATAGCACCTTCAATTCAGAGCGATATCATTGATTATGATGAGTATCTGACGGGCGAAAGGAAGGAAGGGTCCTACTTCGCAGCATTTAACTTTTCTTATAAATCGGCCACTGGGGTGATGATCATTATAACTGGCTACGTGCTTCAGCTTTCTGGCTTTGTGCCCAATGAGCCCCAGACCATGACCGTGCAGATTGCCATGGTGACGCTCTATGGAATATTTCCTCTGGTGTGTTACGCCGTTGGCGCTCTGATGTTTTCACGATTCACGTTGAACGAAGAGGAACATGCCAGAATTCGTCGCGAACTTCGTGCGCGTAATGCCTGATTACCGGTAGCGTCTAGTCCTTCGGAAGGATGATGGCGAGCTGCCTTGATTTAGCGATCAGAAGGCCAGATTCACTCCAAATTTTCCCATTTTCGATCAGGTATCCTTCAGCTGCCACTTCCGTTTCAAACTCAACCAATAGGAAGCCATCAATAGCGATTGATGCCAAGGGTAGGGATGTCAGGAAATGCACAGTGTGATCGATGGTGGGTGCATGTACGGGTTCAGGGGTTGCCATGGCATGTAAACCAGGGAACCAGGAATCGGAAATTGCAACAACGGCAAGGTCATCAAATTGTCGGTGTTCCTTCATGCGCGTCCATCCTCCAACGCGGCCTTTTTGGGTTTTCGCAGGCGGCAAGGGTCCAATGGTTAGTCGTTGATCGTAGTTGTCCCTGAACGGTACATGGCCGCTAAGTCCTGGCTTCATGCGATGTTCGGTATCAACTTCCTTGGGGCGGGTTGTGACCGGCATTGGCAGATCACAGAACTCGAAGGATTCTCTTGCCGGTGCGAATGTTGCGATGGCCAGTGCAATGGTGCGTTCACCTTGTATCAACCGGGCGGTACAGGTGGTGAGTAATCTGCCCTTTTTTTCGACGTTGATCTCGAGTTCCGCGGGTCCCGGTACTGATGCAGAAAGAAAGTGGAAAGTGATTGATCGAGTTTGAATCTCGCCAGCGGCCATCTTCATGCCATTGAGAATAATCGCTGCGATGTAACCGCCATTCGGTCCCAGTGTGACATTCCAGGCATCACTGATATCGACCTGGTATCGACCTTTCGACAAGTGAGTGAGGGCAATATCTTCGTCAAATTGGGTGTCGTTCATCATCATAATGGACCAAATTTCAATGTTAGTTTTTGATCGTACTATCTATTGTTGGCTGCGAAAAAAGGACAGTTACTTTATTAACTGGCAGGATTGTATTTAAATGATCTACTGAATCTGGATCCGTTTGTGGTGGTAGAAGGTCTCTGCCGTAAAGATGGTGAGCGCAATCCAGATACACCCGAAGGTGATCATCCTGTCAGTGCCAAATGGTTCATTGTAAATCAATACCGCAATGACCAATGAAATTGACGGCGCAATATACTGAAATAGCCCTGCTGCGGTAAGAGACAGCCGGGTGACAGCAGCAGCGAAGCAGAGCAGTGGAAAGGATGTGACAAACCCACCCAGTATCAGTAAACCGTCTGTTTGTCTGTCGATGCTCCCAAAACTCAGTTCTCCGTTGAAGTAGAACCAACCAAGTCCTATCAGCCCAAAGGGTAAAATAATGATTGTTTCCAGGGCGAGTCCAGTAACTGACGGCAGGTTTAGATTCTTCCTCATCAATCCATAGAAGCCAAAACTAAAAGCGAGGGAAATGGCGGTCCATGGAATGGCACCAAAAAACAATAGTTGGTAGAAGATGCCCGTCACAGCAATGATAATCGCCAGCCATTGTAACGGTCTCAGTTTTTCTGACAGGAAAATCATACCCATAAATACGCTTACAAGGGGATTGATGAAGTATCCCAGGCTGGTTTCAACAATGTTGTTGTTGAGAATAGCGGAGATAAAAATAATCCAGTTGATGGATAACAAAACTGAAGTAACAAATAGCCGCCGGAGGATGCTGGCGCTTACTTTCAGCTCACTCAATCGTTTTGTATAAGCAAGAATAGCAACCAATAAAACCACGGACCAGACGACGCGATGGGACAAAATTTCCCAGGGGGAAACATGGTCTACCATTTTGAAGTAGACAGGCACAACTCCCCAGAAAAAGTAGGCGGCCAAAGCAAAGTAGGCGCCTTGTAATGTGCGTTGTTCAAACATTCTTGTCGTACATACAGATGAAGAGACGGGGCACTCTAATGGGTTGTGCAGTTTCCCGCAACTATAGCTCGCGCGCACAGATCTTCCGCACAGTTTACTTGATCAGTTTATGTGAAGGGCGTGAGAAACGGCCTGGGTGAAGCATTTCGGGCAGTCGTCGGAGTAAGAGCCTGATTGCTGGTCTAGTTGACGGTCTAGTTGCTGGTCTGGATAGTCACACCGCCACTGGGTATAGTGCTTTTCGACTATAGTGCTTTTTAACAACGACAGTAATAACACAAAGAAGAGAGACAGTTTATGAAGACCTGGCAGTGGATTATAGGTGGCATTGTGCTGACAGCGGTTGCGCTTGGGGCGGCCGTATTCTCCCAGGTTCGTGATCTTGAAGTACGCCAGATAACCGATGATCTCTATGTAATCTATGGTCTCGGTGGCAATGTGGCAGTGCTGGACACAGACGAGGGTACAGTGATTGTCGATACCATGACCCTCGAGCTACAGGGTGACAGAATTAAAGAAGAGGCGATGAGACTGACTGGAAAGCCGGTCACACTCATTATCAATACCCATTACCATCTTGATCATACCCACGGCAATCCAGCATTTGATGAAGGCACCAGAGTTGTTTCTACGAAGCGGACACTTCAGCATTTGAATGAGACAGATTCGGAGTATTTTGCAGGGGAGGCAAGAGCATTGCTGCCGAATGACACTTTTGTTGGTGAAAAGGTCATCAGAATGGGCAACAAAACGATCAGGTTGATACACCCGGGTCGTGGTCATACAGATGGTGATCTGGTTGCTTATTTCGAAGAAGATAAAACGCTACACACGGGTGACCTATTTTTCTATTTGCATTATCCGAACATAGACCTGGAAGGCGGTGGTTCTGTCATGGAATGGGGCGACACGATTGATAGGCTCTTGCAGATTCCTTTTCTAACGCTTATTCCTGGTCACGGTATAGCGACAGACAGGCCAAAGTTGCTGCAATTCCAGAAATTCATTCGGCAGCTGGCAATGATTGGCAAGGAATCCGCGGAAAAAAATTATTCACTTGAACAGACAATAGCAACGGACAAACTGACAGAAGATGAAGGTTATGAACCAATCAAAATGATTGTAGATTTGGGTTTGAACCGTGAGTTTGTTCTAAAGAGAGCCTGGGAAGAAGCGAATAACAGTTACGAGGCAAGACCCTGATGGTAGTTGCAGCTAAAAAGAAACGGAACCTCATACTTATTACCGCGGACCAGTGGCGTGGTGACTGCCTTTCCTCCATGAACCACGCGGTGTTAAAAACGCCTAACCTGGATTCGCTTGCCACTGAAAGTGTACATTTCAAGAAGCACTATACTAATGTTGTACCCTGCGGCCCCAGTCGGGCGAGTCTGCATACAGGGCTATACCTGCACAACCACCGGTCCGGCACAAATGGCACCCCTCTGGATAGTCGTTTTACCAATTGGGCGAAGGAATTACGCGATGGCGGTTATGATCCGGTTCTATTTGGTTATACACATACTTCAATGGACCCAAGAGGTGTGACTGAAGATCATCCGGGGTTACGAAATGACGAGGGTATCTTGCCAGGTATTCGGCCGATTGTTGATATGGGGACCATGTGTCCGGACTGGCGAGATTTTCTAGCTGACAAGGGATACGACCTACCTGAGATCCACGGCGCGACCTACGCGTTACGTGGTGAAAATTCAACGGATAAAAATATACCCACCCCCTTACTGGTTGACAAAACCCATACAGATACCTGGTTTCTGACAGACAGCGTGATTGACCACATCAATGAACATAATGAGCAGCTTGAAAACAAAGACCAGGGCTGGTGCGTCCATTTGTCATTACGGGCGCCCCATCCTCCCTGGGTTGCGGCCGCGCCATATCATACACGTTACCCGTTGGATCAATTACCCCTTCCGGTTCGCCATGAATCCTCGGAGGAAGAAGGAAGTATTCACCCCTGGTTAGCCGAACATATTGTAACCGGTAGGAATAAGAGCCACGAAGATCTGTTAAAACATCGCAGGCTTCAAGCCGGATATTACGGCTTAATGAGTGAGGTCGATGACAATATCGGGCGGCTTGTGCAATTTTTGAAGAAAGCCGGTGAGTGGAAAAATACGGTATTTGTTTTCACGTCAGACCATGGCGAACAGATGGGCGATCACTGGCTCTATGGCAAGGCAGGCTTTTTTGATCAGTCTTTCCACATTCCTCTGATTATTCATACGCCTGACGTAAAGCCAGGAACCTGTGAAAAATTCACTGAACATGTCGATATTTTTCCGACCTTGATGGATCAGATGGGGCAGTCCACGCCCAGACAGTGCGACGGCCATTCCCTGAATGAAATGCTGCTCGACGGTGAGTTAAATGGCTGGCGAACCTCAGCGCACTTCGAATATGACTTTCGACATTCGCAGTCCGTTAACACCTTGTCTGTTGAAATGGAATCCGCTTGTCTGAATGTGATTCGCGATGACAAGTACAAATATGTGCATTTCGCGGAATTGCCATGTTTGCTGTTTGATTTGGAAAATGATCCTGAAGAGCTAACAAATATTGCTTCTTTGTGTCCTGAAATTGTTGCTGAATATGCAGGGAAGTTGCTGAGCTGGCGCATGCAAACAACGGACAAGACCTTGTCACATATTCAGATCAGTCGGGACTTTGGCCTTCGGGATATGAGTGAGGCTCGTTCTCCCGCCTGACCCAGTACATAAAAAGGGTAAACCCCAGTACCATCACGACAGCACCGACAAATAATCCAACGATGCCAGCGGCTAACATTCCACCGATGGCGCCAATAAAAATGACGGACATGGGTGCTTCAACGCCCTGACCCAGTAAAATGGGTTTTAGAACATTGTTCATCAGGCCAACCATGATGTTCCAGACAAGAAATATAACAGCCGCGACGGTGCCTGTGTCCGGGTCAGAGAACATGTAGATCGAAAGCGGTAGAAGAACGATGAGTATGTCGATTTGTACTATCGCCAGGACCAGACACACAAGCGCGAGAACTCCGCTTGCCGGGACCCCCATCGCCAAAAATCCAAGGCCTGCCAAAATTGCCTGTGCAACAGCGATGCCGAGTATTCCCCGCACGACACTTTGTACTGTGTCATGGGCGATAGATGTCAGGTAGGGTCCTTTCTCCCCAGCCACCCGCGTGAATACTGCTTGTATCGCCTCTGTTGCACCTTTTGCCGATGCCATAAAGATACCAGCGAGGATGATCGAAAAAACGAACAGTAATATGTTCAGGCCCGTTGCCAATAAAGCAGAAAGAATTCCATTTAGCACCTTCTTTATCTCGGCTTGATATTGACCCAGAGTCCCCTTGGGGTCATCAGAAGCTTCTTGCCAGACTTGGTCTAGCTTCTTGCCGATTAACGGCAGTTCGGCGACACCTTCCCTTGGCGGAGGGATCGTCAGATTATCCCGTTTCAAATAGGTTCCAAGGTCCTTTGCGTTATCAACGATTGCCCCGGTGAGCAGGGTTGTTGGCACAATCAACACGCCCAAAAATGTAATCGTGAGCACGAAAGACGCCCAGCCATCAGATAATCCGGTTTTATTCTTCAAGATCCCCATGAGTGGGAATACACCGATGGCGATGATGCCGGCCCACACGATAAGTCCAAGAAATGGCCGCGCGATGATAAAGCAGGCAATCGCCAAAATGGCCACCAGCCCAATTTGAATGGCAGTCTCCAGTCCCTTTGAAGTATTCGTCGGCATCAATCTTCCTTATGAAATTGACCATTTCCAGTTGAAAGAGTCTGTTTAGGGAAGCGCTGGATGGTGTGCCGATGCTGCAATGGCGAAAAAACTGATCCAGAGGTTCCATAGGTAAACGATGAGGAACAGTTTACCCGTTTTCCATCAGGAACATAGACAGTGTTGGATGTAAACAGGATTCAAAGGTCAGTCGATGCCCAAATCAGAACATTCTCACTTGATGAGCGTTCTACTATTACGTTGTTTTACCTGAAAGAAGTCACCATTGAAGAAATTGGTTTCATCGTCGGCAAACCGGAAGGAACCGTAAAAGGTATTCTCCACAGGGTTAGGCGAAAATTAAGGAACAAACTGAAAGAGCTGGAATCTGTTACAGTAGAAAACGGAGATGTAGCATGAACAATTTAAAGGACAGGATAGATAACGACTTCGGTGAAGCAGTTCTGTCGAACAGTAGCCTGCGCTTGCCGAGTCTTTTTCCGTCAAGAGGTCTAACGTCAGGAATAGTGTGAATGAGTGAGGCGAGTTCCCGGGTTCGAAGACCAAAAAGAGTTAAACCCAGAATTGTCTACTCAGAGGCTTATTCAGATCACCTCGGTCCTCATTATTGGACAACATGGGCAGGGCTTGCCGGGATGGCACTGGTCGCCCACCTTCCTTATCGGATGGCTCTTTTTGGCGGTAAGCTATTCGGTTACTTACTTCATTTTTTTGCCCATAGTCGGCGCCGCATCACCTGCACTAATATCAGTCTTTGCTTTCCTGAGTTAACGGATGCACAGCAAAAGAAATTGGTTAAGAAGACGACCATCGATAATGGCGTGGGCCTGGTCGAACTTTGCATTGCCTGGTTTAATCATCAAAGTATCCATCCGGGAATGATCGAACTGACAGGTGAACAGAATCTTGTTGACGCTGTAAAAATGGGTCGTGGCGTCATTCTGGTAGGAGCACACTATACGACACTGGATCTCGGCGGTGTGTTGATGGCGAAATATCACAAAGTGGGCGTCATGTATCGTGCAAACAAGAATCCATTGTTCGATCTTGCCATGCGTCGTTCACGAGGGGAATTCTGTGACGAAGTCATTGAACGCAGCGATATGCGTTCCGTGATTCGTTTTATCAAAAAGGGAGGTGTACTGTGGTACGCACCAGATCAGGATTATGGATGGCGAAATTCGGTTTTCGCCCCTTTTTTTAACATTGAGGCATCCACTATTAACGTTATCCCACGCCTGGTGAAGGTGAATCAGTCTCCGGTACTGATTCTTAGCCATCATCGACGGCATGATAAAAAGGGGTATATCCTTTCTATCAGCAAACCCCTTGAAAACTTTCCCTCGAACGATGACCGTGTTGATGCGACGACAATTAACCAGGCATTGGAAGGACAGATTCGTAAGTTTCCCGAGCAGTACATGTGGTTGCATCGAAGATTTAAAACCAGACCTGAGGGCAAAGAGAAAATCTATTGAAGTTATTACGAAGTGATTTTTCCGCACTGCTTCATTGGCGCTGGGTGTTGGCGTTTGTGGTTTTCTCCTGTGGCCTTATTGGTTTTTTGTCGGGTGTCGAAGTCAGCGAACGGGATATACGTGGTGTGAACCTGGCAACGAAGGTGTATTACACCCTGGGTCTATTTATTCTTGGCGGGATGGATCTAGGTGTCCCTGTTGGTGGCCCCTGGTGGGGGAAGTTATTACTCTGGATTGGTTATTTTGGTGCGCCTGCGTTGATGGGTTCAACGATTGTTGATTGGGTTCACCAGGTGGTCAGCAACCAGAAAAGATGGCTTCGAACATTGCGCGGACATACCGTTATTATCGGCATCAATGACATTACCTACAGCATTCTGGACAAGCTAGGAGAGCTAGGTGTCAGGGGCACAGTTGTTATCGTAGATCGAAAAATAGGCAGTACTCAGGCGATGGAGTTTAATGATCGATATGAGGCGCGGGTGTTAGAAGGCGATTGTACCAACGATTACTTTCTGTCAAGCCTGCGCCTTTCACGTGCGAAACGCATCGTTGTCGCGAGTGACAATGATTTTGATAATTTTGAAGCGGCGAGCAAGATTCTAGAGATCGCCCCAAGTCAGGGCGAACAGATGCTGGTGCACTCTAATCGTCTTCGCTTTATGCGCGTGCTGCGTTCATCGAAGGTTGTCGAACAATGCACGGTATTTAACAGCTATCATCTGGCCGCCAAACATCTTGTGAAAAATATGATGATGGAGCATTTCAGATCCACGGAGGATCTGGATACGGTGATACTTGCAGGATTTGGACGGTTCGGACAAACGATTCTGGAAGAACTGCAAATCCTGGCTATTGGTGAGATCTCGGAGATTGGCATCATCGATATCGATGCTAATCGTCGTGTCATGGTTGCCAACGAACAGTCTGCTATTAGTAATGATTTTCGGATGCATATTCTGCAAGGAGAGATTGGTCATCCAGAAGTCTGGCAACAGTTGGAGTCGGTGATCGATCTTGAAAAAGGCCGACCATTTATTTTAATGGCAACGGGAATGGATCACGAGAATCTGCGTACCGGATTGTGGCTTAAAAAACATCATCCTGAGGCGGAGGTGATGGTGCGTAGTGCCAGACCATCACATTTCGCCGAGTCGGTCTGCGAATCAGCTGGTATTCGTGCATTTGGTTTATCCCAGGTAATACACGATTCTATGCCGGATGAGTGGTTTCTATGAATCATCTTCCTGCACCATAACAAAACGCACGGTAGGTGATAGAGCCCCGGTCAGTAGCTGCTTCTAAATAATTACTTTACGATCAGTATCTCACCCGATGCGTTGACCGGTCGCGATAAGAACTTCTCAAGTAGCTCTACATCCTCATATTTCTTCGAACATTTTTCGGCTAGATCTGTAAATGGCGGTCTACAGGGGTCAGCGATAAAGACCTGTTGAACCCCGGCGCGTTTTGATCTGGCAACAAGATTGGCGAGGACGTTTGTCATCTCGTCCCAGTAGCAAATATCTGCGCCAAGTATTATGTCAAATTTACTCAGATAGGCGATGGTGAGTTGTTGGAAAGACTTTTTTTCACCGGCCATCTTCAGCCTGTTGATCTCGGCATGCAGCCTGAGATAAGGCAGGACATTTTCATCCGCATCTATTCCTGTGACTTTTGCGTCAAAATTCTTTGCACAATAGAGGCCCAGTAATCCCCAACCACACCCGATCTCCAGCACTCTGGCTTTCTTTTTCAGTGGGTGCTTTTTGAGATAGTCCATAATCAGGAAACTAGAGTTCCAGAATTTATTACCATGTAGCTCTGCCTGGAAGCCTTCTCGTTTCAGGCGGCGAACTTCAGGATGGTTTGCGTTGAGTATTTTTAAGCCAAAAGCCTGACGCATAGTTTTTGCCTGACGCGTGGCTTTTTTCTGACGTGTAGCTTTTAGTTTAGGAATATTGGCGCTTGCGGGCATAGTTGTTTGCTTCAAAAAATAAAGCGGCTATTCTACCTGTTCAATTTTTACCATGAAAGTATCACGTAAAGAAGCACCGTTATCTAAGGAAGCTCTGATTAATGGCAAAAAAGCAGTTCGGCGGTCCGAGCTTAATCAGAGATTCCCTAACTCGCCAATTGGAGAGGCAAGAATCATCCTGAAAAATAGGGATCGTGGTATGCTGTTCAGACTAAGTCATTTGTTCGAAAAGACAATGTTCCAAAAGCACAGTGTTTGAAAATAGAATGTTCCAAAAAGAGAATGTTCGGTGACGGCTATCTTACGTGGAGTGTCGAGAGGAATTTCCGTTCGGCGTGACAAAACCAGGGGGCGATCCAGAATGAGTAGAATACTAATATTGATGTGTATCGTTATAGCATCCACTACCTTCGCGGAAGAACTTCGTATCGTCGTTGGCGAAGAAGAACGGGCAGATCTATCCCTGACAATCTACAATAATAATTTTGCCTTGATCCGGGAGCGTAAAAATATCGTACTGCCCCGTGGTCGATTCGAACTGGAATATCAGGATGTCGCACGCAGCATTGATCCATCTTCGGTCCAGGTAACCTCCAACAAGGATGGGCTTGAGGTGCTGGAGCAGAGCTATCTTTACGACCTCCTGAATAAACGTACCTTGTTGGAGAAATTTCTCGGACGGAAACTGAAATACTCTCGCAGTGTGCTCGATGGTAAACGCTATGAGAAAGTGCTGCGGGAAGGGACACTCCTGTCCATCAATCCTGAGGTGGTCCTTTTTGGTGATGAGATTGAGATTGCACCAGAAGGCACTATTTCTCTTGCCTATTTCCCGGACGATCTAAAGGCGAGGCCAACACTGTTGTGGCTGATGGAAAACAAGAGACAGGGCGATCAGGTTCTGGAGGTCTCCTACCTCGCCGATAACCTCATCTGGCGAACGGATTATGTTCTCACGTTAAACCAAAAGGGTACAAAAGCCGATCTGCTTGGCACTGTCACAGTAGAGAATCGTAGTGGGGCGGACTATCATGATGCACAACTGAAATTGGTCGCGGGTAATGTTCAGCGAATTCAAAAACGGCCCCGGGCAGGCATGCGAGCGCGTGCGGTTCCACAATTAGAGGAAGTCGTGGTCACAGCCCAACGAGGCTCAGATTCTGTCAGAACGCCATTTTTTGATTACCATCTATATCAATATCCACGACGTGTAACCTTTGAGGCAAATTCCAAAAAACGACTAAAGTTGTTTGAAGGAAAGAATATCCCCGTGAAAAAGTCTTACTCTTTCACTTTCGGCGTCGCGCAATACCAGGAGCCGGAATCGCCTAAAATTAGTGCTGATGTCCAACTTTCGTTCATTAACAATCGCAAGAATCATCTTGATGTTCCACTACCCGCCGGACCTATTCGCAATTACAAGAAAGACGATGACGGGTTGCTGCTGTTTATCGGAGAGGATTCCATACCCCATACGCCAGAGGGGTCTGACATTGAATTGGTCATTGGGCATGCTTTTGATATTACCGCCAAGAGGACCCAGACAAGTTATCGGGTGTTGAATGATGCCGGAGGCCGTCGAGGGGTTGAGGTCAGTTATAGCATCACGGTGAAAAATCAGAAGAAAGAACGAATTGAAGTCTCTCTGAAAGGGAAGTTACAAGGTGACTGGACGATAGAGCAACAAAGTCACAAGGGGCGAAGGGTCGACAGCACGACTCAGCTTTATGTTTTGCAAATGGATGGGGGAGCAGAGGAGACCGTTAACTATACCGTCAGATTCAAGTATTAAGATCCTGAGTATCTCACCGGGGATCGTTTACCGAAGCTGTGTCAAGAATCACCTGTAGGAAAGTAGGACCATACTTGTTGAGCTTTCGCTCGCCAACGCCAGAGAGGCTGGAAAATTCATCGAGATTACCAGGCAATAATTCTGCCATCGCCTGAAGTGTGCTGTCGTGAAATATGACATAGGGCGGTACACCTTGCTGCGCCGCAAGCTCACGACGGCATTCCCTGAGTGCCTCCCATAGTTCGACATCGAGATCCTCCGGTAGTGGTGTTTTCGTGAGTTTCTTGGCAATCTTCTGTTGCGAGTCTATGCGAAGCTCAATCGTTTCTTCACCCTTTAACAGAGGCCGGCATTTCTCTTCGAGTTTGATACCGCCAAACTTATCCAGGTCTACACTGACATAACCCCTTGCCATCAATTGTCGGAAGACCGATCGCCATTGATTGACATCCAGATCTTTACCAATACCGTAGGTCGGAAGGTGGTGATGGTCAAACTGGTAGATTTTCTGGTTTTCGGAACCACGAAGGACATCAACGAGATGGTTGACGCCAAAGCGCTGTCCTGTTCGGTATACCACGCTCAATGCTTTTTGTGCGGCTTCAGTTCCATCCCATGTGCTCACCGGAACCAGGCATGCATCACAATTTCCGCAACGTTCTGGAGACTCTTCCTCGAAGTAGAGCAGCAGAGCGTGTCGTCGACAGGAGGTGATCTCACATAGCCCTAGCATGGCATTGAGACGGTGTTGTTCAACCCGCTTGTGTTCTTCACTTCCGTCGGAGTTCTCAAGCATCTGTCGAAGTTTAATAACGTCCTGTAATCCATAGACCATCCATGCATCAGCAGCCTGACCGTCTCGGCCAGCACGACCTGTTTCCTGATAGTAGGATTCTATGGTCTTCGGTAGATCGAGATGAGCAACAAAGCGAACATCTGGTTTGTCTATTCCCATACCAAAGGCAATGGTTGCGACAATAATGACACCATCTTCCCGTAGGAATCTTGACTGGTGGTCGGCACGTACTTCAGTACCCAGACCAGCATGATAGGGAAGGGCGTTGAAACCCTGTTTCTGTAACCAGCTAGCCGTTTCTTCTGTCTTCTTTCTGGAAAGACAGTAGATTATCCCGGCATCATTGGGATGTTCTTCGTTGAGGAAACGAAGTAACTGGCTTTTCGGGTTTTGCTTGATTGTGATTGTGTATCGGATGTTCGGTCTGTCGAAACCCGCAAGGTATTGATTGGCCTGATCTAGTTCCAATCTAAATATGATCTCTTCTCTCGTCCGGGTATCCGCTGTGGCAGTGAGTGCAATTCGTGGTACATGTGGAAACTCCGTATGGAGCATGCTCAGTTCAAGATAATCTGATCTGAAGTCATGTCCCCACTGGGAAACGCAATGGGCTTCATCGATGGCGAACAAGCTGATCGTTGCGTTCCGAAGCAGGTTGATTGTGCGCATTTGAATCAACCGCTCTGGGGCGATATAGAGTAGGTCAAGCCTGCCAGAGAGAAGCGCATCTTCTATTTCAGCAGCGGTGGTTGCATCTAGTGTAGAATTTAGAAAACTGGCACGAACACCAAGTAGTTGCAATGCATCTACCTGATCTTTCATTAATGCAATAAGCGGAGAGATGACGATACCGCAGCCCTCACGAGCAATTGCAGGAATCTGGTAACAAAGGGATTTACCGCCGCCCGTTGGCATTAACACCAGCGCATCATCGCCTTCTATCAAAGAGGCAATAATATCGCCTTGATGGGAGCGGAAGGCTTCGAAGCCAAAGGTATCTTGAAGTATTGTGAGAGCAATTGACATGTCAGGAATTATAACGCGATAGGCGACTCAGGTGAGCCGATAATTGCCCGACTTCTTGTGAGAAATGTGTAACAGGGCTGGTTTGATTTCCCTTCCAATAGTTTGAACCTGGACTTCGGCGCAACAATAAGGTGCAGATACCCTTAATGTCTGCAGATGGAGCAACTACAATCGAGGCCCCATCGCTTTTCTGGTGTGTCCACTTGAAATTGTATAGCGCGACAATGACAGCGACCTTCATACTTCCTTAGTCAGATGCCTCCCGCCGAACACCTGGCGTATTCATTTGCAGTGGCGAAGGTGAATGCAGAACCACCTGGGCCGTCACTCTGCAAAAGTTCCAGCTTTGATTTCCCCTCCTTTACGCTCGGCGTATGTCCGGCTGGAATCCACCAGAGTACCTGATAGCTGTTCATTATCTGATCGAACCATGTTTTCCTGTCGCGAACGAGTTCGACGTGAGATGACTGGTAGACATAACTTTTCAGGCTATCAATGTCTTTCCAGACGCTCATATTGACCAGAAGTAGCGGATCGTCGAATGCCTGAATCGAAGTTGCATTTCCTTCATCACCCTGAAGCCTCCAAATAAAACCAGGTGAAGAGTCAGCAATGGCATTGATTTCATCGAGACGTTCAACAAATCCTTGCATGATGCCAGTATCCATTCCAGATTTAGCCTGGGCCAGATTTATTTGTGCCAGGTGAAATTGTTCAGCAGACTGATTTGATGGTGGCTTTGATGGCATCTGAAATTTTACCTGATGAAAGTTTCTGAAGCATTCTACTCCCCTCAGAGGTTCCTTAGTATTTCATCGCATAAGATGTAATATCAAATCTGACGTAACAAGATAAAAGAGAATCTGTATGACGATCACAATTCAGAAAGTAGCCGGCGTTACTCGCCTGACACTGGATCGAGCGAAGCGGCGAAATGCCTTCGATAACGCGATGGTTCAGCAATTACATCAAGGCATTGTTGAGGCAGATCGAGATGAAAATTGTCGTTGTATTGTGATTGAAGGCGCAGGTGATCATTTTTGTGCAGGCAGGGATCTAACAGCATTCAGTGGTGAATCTCCTCTGCAAGATATCGTCCATGCAGATGATCTCTGGGCCGATATCTTCAGATTGCTCGATGAAAGCGACTTGCCTTCGATTTCGCTCGTTCGCGGATATGCCTTTGCAGGTGGTTTTACCCTCGCGATGGGCTGTGATTTTGTGCTTGCTGACAAAAGCGCCTTGTTCCAGGTCTCTGAAATGCGTCACAATTTTCCGGCGGCAATCAATACGCCGGTACTGAGTAAACTACTTGGCCCCAGACTCTCACTGGAAATGGCGATTCTTGGTGAAACGGTTGTAGCAGAGAGGCTATACGCGATGGGATTGATCAACCGCCTGGCGGAAGATGCCGGTGAGCTTGAGCAGATGGCAGATAATTTTATTAGCACGATTGTGAGTCGTGACAAGATCGCGATTGGGCAAACCAAGCGCCTAAACAGGATGGTGCGTCACGGTAGTCTGAGTGATGCGCTAAATGCCGGTTCTCTGATCAACACTCAAGCGGCATTAACCGGCAAGTTCTCGGGTGCCAGTAAATCCTTGAAGAAGTAGTCTCTATCCCTGCGCCAGGTCAAGCAGTATTCTCAAAAACGCCTTCATAGTGTTCAACCACAGGGAATGGGTCGTAGTAGTGATGCAGCAGTGCACGCCATTCCTGGTATTCTTCTGATTGCCTGAAGCCAACGGTGTGGTCTTCTAGTGTCTGCCAATTCGCCAGAAGAATGTAACGATCCGGGTTCTCAATGCAGCGTTGTAACTGGTGCGAAACATAACCAGGGATACTGGCGATAATCTTCTGTGCTTCCGCAAATGTTGCCTCAAAAGAAGAAGTCTCTCCCGGTTTTACGTCGAGAATGGCAACTTCGAGTATCATCGGACTGGATGTAGCATAACAGGAACGTCAGAAAACCCTTTGACGAAATTGGAGTGTACCCGTACCGGTTCGCCGACTAACTCTACAGTGTGGTATCGCTTCATAATCTCTTCCCAGACCATTCTAAGCTGCATCTCAGCAAGCCGATTTCCCATGCACCGGTGTATGCCAAAGCCAAACGCAACGTGATGACGAGCATTTTTTCGATCGACCCTAAATGCGTTGGGATCTTCTATAAATTCTTCATCACGATTTCCGGATGCATACCACATGACCACCTTATCTCCGGCTTTGATGGTTTTGCCGCGTAGGACAGTATCCTGTGTCGCTGTCCGTCGCATGTGGGTTAAAGGCGTTTGGTAGCGGATGATCTCGGCGACCATATTGGGAATCAGCTCAGGGTTTTCTCGAAGTTTCTGGTACTGATCTGGATTCTCGTTTAGAGCAATAACGCCGCCGCTGATAGAATTTCGGGTCGTATCGTTGCCGCCAACAATCAGAAGAAATAGCGTGCCAAGAAACTCCATTCGATCCATGTCCCGGGTGTTTTCACCATGTGCTAACAAGGAGATAAAGTCGTTTTTCGGTGGTAGTGCCGCACGCTCCTTCCAGAGGCGTTCAAAATATTCAACACACTCAATCATGATGGCACGGCGCTCTTCCTCGTTGATCTGCGCTGACCCGGTAAGATCTTCACTGGTCATCATAACGTCAGACCAGTAGGGGAGCAGGTGTCTATCTTCGAAAGGAAAGTCAAAGAGTGTCGCAAGCATTTGTGTTGTGAGTTCAATAGAAACTCTGTCCACCCAATTGAATGTTTCGCCTAGCGGAAGTTCATCGAGTATCTTTGCTGCGCGTTCCCTGATAACGGGTTCCATTTCAGACAGAGAACGCGGTGCCACCGCTGGCGTTACCGTCTGACGACGCACATCATGTTCGGGAGGGTCCATGTTGATAAAATTGGGTGTTTCAAAGTCATCGGCAAAATCGCCGATGGTAATGACAGGCTTTGAAGAAAAGAGCTCATGATGTTTGTCAACATACATGATGTCGTCAAACTTGGTAATCGACCAATAGGGACCGAAGGGACTATCGGCACAATAGTGAACAGGATCTTCTTTTCTTAACCGTTCAAAATAGGCCCAATGAAGGTTGTCCTGATAAAGTGACGCCTGACTCATATCGATTTTTTCGATGGCCATGCTATAAGGATCGGTGGTTAGCAGGGGGGCAGCAGTACTCATGCATAATCTCCTTAGGTCTTAAAGTTGGACGTTTCAGTTCAACCTTACATTATTCGGGAGTTTTGTGCAGTTTAGAAAATATCGTCTTTTAGAAGGTACGAAAATCATTGAGGCCCACAAAGGTACCGCCATTTCGGTCGCACAGGGTGCGCATCAGGATCGCAAACTTAATGCCGGTTTCCTGATATCGTGGTGGATTCGAGAACTGAACCGGAAAGCCGATGGCGTGTATCCTGACCAGTCGATTACCCTCGGCATCTTCGCGATTGATTCTGTCTACGATATCAACAACACGCTGTATGGAGCGCCCGCTAAACTCATCGCCGAAAACATAGAGACTGATCTTTCTGCCAGGACGGTAGAAGGTTGAGATAGCTTTAGTAATCCCTTCTACCGGGCTTGAATTACTGAATACGCTCCAGGACCTTAGCCGGTCAACGATTGCGCGGCGTCGGGCGGATGTATCCGGAATCCATTCATTGGCATACTGGGAGAACATGTAATTACCCATGTCGTTCATCACTTGAATGCCCTTGAGTTTAGGGTAAACATCCAGTGTTTCAGTCACTTTTTGCATGACCAGGGGCCATGCGTAGTTGTACATGCTGCCTGATGTATCGATAATAAAAATGACATATTCACTGTCCACAGGGATACCGCCGATCTTGTTGTCATCCGTGTTCTTTTTGTATTCAGAAAGCAACGCTTCCATCTCGGCCGTCAGCGATTGCCTTGCATCGGCGAGCCTGCCTTCAATCAGATTGCTAATTTTGCTCTTGTCGATAGTTGCATCATATTTAGATTGCAACGCCGTAAGATCGGCTTTTAGTTGAGCAAGGCGGTCCAGTTCCTCTTTTTCTTTGTCTTCCTTGTGGACCATATCCCGATTGATCGCCTTGGCTTCACCGCGAATTTCATACAATTCTTCTTGTAATGTGGCCAGATAGGCTTCCAGATTCTGGACCGTGTCTTCCAGAATCACTGGCTCGAATACCTTGGTGAGTACCAACAATAAAATCAAGGCGCCGAAGCCGCAACTGATCACGTCCAGAAAGGCGAGCCCCGCTGTTTCTATTTCGCGTCTTTTTCTTCTCATTAGGGCCAGTCCTTCGGGGGTGCGAGAAACGATCCGCCAGTGATTTGCGCTAACCGCCAGAAGGATGGTGCAGCTATTGGGTCACCTTCCATCGGTAGAAGGATCACATTGACAGGACTCGCCTTGGGTAGTTCCTCCAGGGAGCTACTAAAAAGTGAAACCCGGTCGCGGCTGCTAATGGCGCTGCCTTTAGGTTCGGTTAACCCCTGGGTGGGAAGGCTATCAGTAATGAGAAATATGTTGTCTGGTTCTGGCTCAAGTTTTCTGGCTAGGGCAAATGGATGGTGGAAGGATGTACCACCCGCAGGGACCACCTCTTTCAGGCTCTCTAAAACCTGATCGGTATCGGCCTTCTCGATTGCCCTCAGCCACTGGTTTTCAGTGCCCTTGATGGCAGGTGTTGTATCAGTGTTAAACGTGAATAACTGAAAGTTTGCGTCTTTTGGCATGTTGGCAATGATCCACTCGACCGTCGATATAGCCCGCTGCCATTTTTCTGATCGAAGCTTCTGTTCATTAGGGAGGTTCCTGCGGCGGATCACATTCACAATCGTCTTGTCTAACATACTGGCAGAGGAATCAAGGAGAATGAGTATATGCTGCCCGCCGATTTTCAAACCTGTAAGATACTGGCGGTCACCATCACCTTCGATTGAAATCAGGCTCGAACCACTCGCGTCAGCCCCGGCAACGCTACCTTCGAGACTTGCTGCTTCTTCTTCGAGCAGCTTCAATTCAGATTTGAGTGCTTCGATACTTTCTTCTGTGCTTGCACCGGAATCTGCTAGCTTTGTAATTTTTGATTGTAAATCCTTAATCGCATTCACAATTTCCAGTACAAGCGCTTCTGTTGTAATGATGACATCATCGGTTTCGTCAATAGTATTTCTGAGTTGAACAAGGTTAAGAGTTTCGTCCTTGACCTCTTCTTCAATCTTCTTGACCTCTGCCATCAACGTGGCATTCAATTCTTGCGATGTGGTCTCTGTAGAATGGTTGATGATAATAAAAATCAAAATAACAGCACCAAAGCCGCAGGACATGATGTCCAGGAAGGAGAGACTCGAAGTATTGAATTCCCGACGTTTTGCCATATTTAAGTGACCGAGATAAACCGAACAGTCGTGTCATCCAGCGAAATTGTATCGCCGGTGTACACGGGATTGTTGTCTTGAGGTGGTTTACCATTTATTAGAAATGCATCAGCCACGTGTACATCGACATACAGGTTATCGCCGCGTGTAAAAAGCGTGCAGACTGGTTCGTCTGGTTTGACAGATGGGGAAGTCGAAAAACCATATCGCGAAAGTGGGTAGGATCGACCGATAGCAACGGCATGATCCCCAACCAGTAGGTGGGTAGGCCGCTGGGAGTCTAAACTTTTAACAGTCTGTTGTTTTTTGGTGGATACAGAACGTGGCAAGCTGACGACGTGGCTGATGGCACCATTGGCAGGGATAATTTTATCCGACAGAGCATAGGTACTGTTGATTATCTGTTCCTCTGCCAGTTCAATAATCTCGATATTCTGAATCAGGCTCAAAGAGTCCATGAGTCCTGGAAAGCCATTGAATCTATGGGATAGCAACAGCGATGCACTTTCACCAGCGGGAACCTCTGATCGAATGGCCTGCACAATTTTCGGATAGATCTGAGTACAGGCAGCCAGTAGCTGGTCGCTGGAAATCGACACCTTGTGGTTGATAGCGCCGAGATCTAGTTCAAAAGGGTTACTGCGACGCCCCCGTAGGTTTTTAATCCATTCTGGTAGCTGGTTGAATAAAGCCTGTTCACTGTTCGCCTCGTGCATCGGGTCGAATCGTGATGTCTGAATAAATTGGTCAGCAATGATATTTGCCCATCGATCCCAGAGGGTAAACAATCCCGTTTCAGCGATGGTCACTACATTTTTGCGGGTCAGGCTGTTAGCTTCGTTAAGCTGGGTGAGGGTAATGCGATGTAAGTGCGCATCCAGGTGAAGCGTTAGGGGACGAATTGTCTGTTCACTTGCACCCAGCAAAGATGAATCTGCAACGCCCGCGACGGGAATGCCACACTCCTTTGCCATACCGAGTAACAGGCCTAATTGTGGTTGGTTGTAGAAAGCAGGAACCAGAACGATGACCTGGTCGACATCATTTTTGAATGGCAGCCAGATTGATTCGAGGTGCGCGAAAGCGATATCTGCGTGATGCCGTACCTCATGGGTACTGTTGGCGATAGGGTCAGTATTGAGTTGATTCCAGAATCGATTGTTGGTCCAGCGCGGAAGGAGCCTTGCGTTCTGCATTGCTTCTTCACCGACCAGTAAATTACCACCATCAAGAACGGCAAAACCGGGGCTGGTCTTCACCAGTTCGTTGTCTATTGCGACCTGTATGCCTGCGTCACTGAGTTCTATTATTCCGAGAGACAATTGAATTGCACCTGTGTTTATTCGGTTGGGATCTTCAGGTCAAGTTTCCTATGTTTGAAGATGTCTGATGAGTCGGTTGTCGCTGTAGTCTTCCGCATCCAGTACCAGTCTTTCCTGGGTCAATTGGAGTTGATGCATCAAAAACATAATGAGAATGCTAATGAGCAACGCGACGAAGGTAGAATTAAATGCGACCCCCAGGCTTTGGGTAACACCGGCAATGTCTCCCTGCACCGCTTTATGCGCCTGCCCTAATGCTTGTCCAATTCCGCGAACCGTGCCAAGGAAGCCGATAGACGGGATTGCCCAGGCGATGTAACGGATCATGGAGAGTTCTGAATCCAATCGTTCGGATTCAGATTCACAGATCGCCCTGATGGATGTTGATACATCCTGTATATTTCGTGTGGACCTGAATCGATGCAGTGCAGTTAACAGGCACCTTGGCAGAAGCAAACGCTGCTGATTTTCTGGTAGTGCCTGGATGGGTCTTGAAAATTCTCTTGTATCCTCTGGCAGTATACTCGTGCCCTGATTAAGCGGAATAAGGTCCAGGGACAGTACTTTTCGTTCCTGAATGGCGAGAATAGACTTATATCCCATCAATGATATGGCCCAGAACATCAGGATGAAACAGGCTTCCTGTTCAAGGTCCTTGACCACAACATAGGTTGAACGCTCCGGGACATAGTCTGGATTGGCATTGATTTGAATCGCCTGTTCTTCGAGAACGGCCGCGGCATTCGGTCTGATGATCGAAACGTAAACACCATGCACGATGATAATCGCGATGATGAGCGAAAATAGCTGGAAGATGAATTCAACGGGTAATTGTCTTTTCATTTTTTACCTAAATAGTTTACCTGGATGATTTACTTAAGGGCTTTTCGATAATATTTTTTCGAGTCACCTACCCAAAAGCTTGCCTGACTTGTTGTCCTGAAGAACCAATCTAATTATCTTATTACTCTGTGCGCCTGGTTTGTATTCATGAGATAAAGCCGATGATTAAATATCTACCGGGAAGGGAACAGCATTATCTGCACTGATCTCTTCACTCGGCTGGAAAGATCGAAAGGCGTCGCCTAGTTCCCGGTTTTTCAAATTTTCTCTTCCCTGTTCTGGTGTGTTCGCGCCAGTGTCTGTTGTTGGTGTCGCTTTTTCGTCGGCAGTTGGTTGCTGGGCAGTTGGTTGCTGGGTGGATTGATTGTCCACCGGATTGGTATTCAGTCCTTCGACTTGGCTAAGTTCTGGTTCCAGATTTGGTGTGCTGCCTTCTTCAGCTGCCCATGCCGCCGATGCTGCTGATACTACCAGCGCCAACAGGGCCGGTGCTAAAAACCTGGCCAGTGTGGCGGGTTTACCTATTTCAGACATTTATTTTGTACCCCTTTCTACCCATCTTGCGAGCCTGAATCCCACGTCGCGTCTTGGTTCGCGGCCATAGTCTCTGAATGTCCAGCGTAGCTCGCTGAAGCGACCATTCGCATAGTTTGAACCACGAATAACATAGTAGTCACCTGTTTCAGGACCTTTGGGGTCAATCAGTTTTTCTCGTTCCAGTTCTACCGAATAGTAGTCTGTCATCCATTCAGATACATTACCGGCGAGATCAAATATGCCAAGTGCATTGACCTGGTAGGTGCCGACTGGCGCGGGTCCACGGTAGGCATCGTCATAGCCAACAATACTATAGGGCACCATACCGGTTGCAGATTCATCTGCATAGTTGCCTGAACCTGCCGGTGGCGGCATCGCATCACCCCAGGGAAAGCGTGTCGGCGAAGCGCCATTGGCATAGCGAGCCGCCCAGACCCATTCTGCCTCTGTCGGAAGCCGATAGCCCGTTGTCGTGGGGCTGATAAGCTTCCATTTGCCGCCCTGTTGTTCGTAGGCAACCTTTAGACCATCGTTCAGGCTGAGCCAGTTGCAATAACGAATCGCTGAATCCCAGCTGACGTTCACCACAGGCCTATCTTCCTCGTTAAGCAGAGACCGCCCGAACACACCGGAGTCGTGTCCGGAATCAAATGCCTTGAATTGTTTGTTAGTGACTTCATGAATGCCTAAATAATAGGCTTTCGTCAAAGAGACATCCTTCTGGATCTCGTTTGATCGTCTGCCTCTGTCGCGTCGTCCAGCGCCCATTTTCAGGTCGCCGGGTAGAATCAATTTCAAGAGTTGATTGCTATAGGTTTTGATTGTTTGTGGGATCGCTGCAATTTTGGCCGCTTCAGTTGTTTGCAGTGTGATCATGAGTTGCTGCGAAAGTCCCGGTTGCGGCGTCACAGTGACAGTATGCGACGCGTAACCTTCCTTTTCTATTCTCAGAAGGTGTCTGCTGGCGGTCAATTCGAGCAATTGTGAAGGATTACCTGCGGAGATCCCATCCACAAATAGCTCACCACCGGCGGGTTGTACTTGCAGGCGAATGGTGCCGACAACCGGGCTGAGATTAAGGTTTAGGGAAATATCTTCGTCCGGTTCAACCCGAAATTTACGGGTGACCTGGGTGTAGCCTGCCTTGGATAGCAGCACCTGATAGTTGTTGCCTGGCGCAAGCGTCACCGAGAGTGGAGATTGGCCGTAGTATCGATCGTTTATCGTGACGTTGACGCCCGCTGGGTTTGTTTTGATGGACACCTTGCCATCAGACTTTGTCAAGCTGATGGTGGGTATTTGTTGGGGTTCTCCGTGTACCACAAGAATCTCTGATTCCCAGACCTTGTAGCCTATTTTCTTTACCTTAACGGTCCGTCGTCCCTCCAGAACTTCTGTCATAAGAGCAGTTGTACCCACTGTATTTTCATCAATGGCAACTTCAGCGCCTGTCGGCAGGGAGTCAATCGAGATCTCAGCCCATGCGGGTTCAAGCAACGCTTCCACCCGCTGTTTTACTCTTTTCCCTTCGATTTCAATAGATGTCTCGTAGGCTAAGAATCTGACTGTTCGAATTGAAATATCGTGGGTGCCTGGTTCAATTTCATCCAGTGTTGCCGGGGCTGTGCCGACCAACACCTGATCCACGAAAACTTCGGCAGGGACGGCTGGCATTGTATTTATCGTCAGAATGCCTGGTAGCGGGCGCATGGTGAAATCAAAATCCTGATCGGCATCACTGCCCACCTCTACAGTCTCGTCGAGGTCATGATAACCAGTGAGGTGTGCAGATAAGGTGTAATTACCTGAAAGCATCAAGAAGCGCTCGCCCAGTTTGTAGGTTAGAAAGCCTGTTGTAATCTCAAGATGTTCTGGAAGAGGTGATACATTGAATCGTACTGCCTTGGCGGTAAACATGAAAAGAGCGGATAGGAAGAGCAAGAAAAATACGCTGCCAATCACAATGGGCACCGGCTTGAGTGTTATTTTCTTTTTTTTTGGTCCAGACGCTGCTCGCGTAAAAGGCGTCGCCTCTATCGCTATATTTGATTCATCAGAGTTTGATTCATCAGAGTT